>NZ_JAMXSK010000048.1:0-12107 GCF_024124645.1 Pseudoalteromonas sp. Ps84H-4
ATACCAACCTTCGTTACATTGTCAGAGCCGCTACTTTATTCAGGCTCCTAGGATCATCTGGTGATACAGATGGTTCACTCATTAAGCGGTGAACAGCGCTTCATACGACTTCACGTCGCACGCCCCATTACGCGTTAACGTAAATACTCTAATGGCAGCTGTGGGGTGAACAAAGGACCTTGCTGTTAACCTCAAGGAAGCAAATCTATTCCAAACAGCTTCAGCAATAAAGAAAACAGCCAAAAGCAAATTACAGTTATTAATGAGCTGATGAGTAACGATAGCCAAAAACTGTAGCGCTGCATCAGCATGGGGAAAAGTAAAAACATGGGCAATGTGAGAAGTACATACCAAAAAGTGTACCAAGCATGATTGGCTATTTTCTCTGACGGCTGCTTTTCAACATATAACCAAATCATGGCTAAAATTGTGACTGTCGGTAAGGCCACTATGAGTGCGCCTAGTTTATCATTTCGTTTTGCTAGCTCCGATGCCGCGACAATGACCGTAGCGGTGATCAAATACTTAGTTATTAGCCAACCCATATAATACCCTTAAATCTAAAAACCGATTGCCTATCGGTTTTTGTTGTGGCAATATAGCCAGCGAATTAAATAGAGTAAAGTGTTATGCAATTAGGTGAACTAGAAAAATTAGTGCTTCAACATTTCTGGAATGTCAAAGAGGCGGATGCAAAGCAAGTACATAAAGTACTGGGGTTAGCTCGTGGTAATTCGTTAAATACTATCCAAAGTACGCTTGATAGGTTATTTAAAAAAGAATTACTTAAACGCACTAAACAAGGTCATGCGTATTGTTATTCAGCCAGAGTAGATCGTGAAGGCTTAATTGCTCAACTTATTTCAAATGTAACCAGTGACTTTGTTGATGATGGTGAAAATAGCTTAATTGCTGCGTTCAGTTCTGCTTCGGCACAGCTTAATGACGAACAACTCGATACATTAGAAAAAATGATCGAGAAACAACGCCAGCTAAGAAAGGAACGGGCTTAATTATGTTAGTTGGAGATATGGCAATCGTTCTAAATTTGCTCAGTGTTTCAGTGCTTGCATTTGTGATCGGTATTGCAACTGTTGCTGTCGTATCTCGTTTTGTGTTGTTCAGACTCAAACAAGTCAGTTTTAATAGTCAAAAGTTTATATTGTGGTCACTAGTGAGTGCACCTTGGTGGATAGCCTTTTCTTGTATTGGTTACTTTATGCCTTACTCGTTAGGGTTTGATAAAGTTTTTAACATAAGCTGGTTCGAAGATTTTGCCCATTGGCACCATATCGATATTTTTAGCTTTTCAAGTTGGCACGCGTTAACCTTACTTTTAGCACTAATCTATTTAGCTTGGCGCGTAACTAAGACTACCTTTGTTAGAACCAAACAGTCCATCGCATTATCGAGTTTACTAAGCTTTACTGATGCACAAGGTGCTAGGACGACTAATGGCAATCAATATTTATTGATGCCTGTTAAAGTGCCTGTTGCCTTTACTACAGGTTTTATATCTCCCAAGATATATGTATCAACCGGACTACAAACCCAAGTTAGCGATGAACAACTTAATATCATCGTTAATCATGAACTGGCCCATGTAACGGCAAGAGACCCGTTATTTAAAGTGCTTTTCACGGCACTTGCCAGCTTCTATCCGTCACGTATAAAACAAACCCTAATCGAGCAATATGTCTTAATGACGGAAAAGATGGCCGACAATGAGGTCACAAAAGAATACGACCACCTTGATATCGCACAGACATTAATTGATGTCGCTAGACTTCAAAAAGCACTTCCTACGGACTGCGATCAGGCGTCTGTTAGCTACTTCGGACATGATTACACGAGTCTTCGTGTTGAGGGTTTATTAAATCCAATTAATAAACCGTCACTTACTACTATCATCATTACTCTAGCATTATTGGCAACTATGCCAGTACTAGCGGCATCCACTGTCGATAGTTTTCATCACTTTATCGAAACTTTTTTCATCCATTAATTAAGGATATGGAATGAGATTTAATTTTTATAAAAGCAACGGAAAAAAACCGATCGGCAATCGGTTTTTGGCTGTTGGTCTAGTTTTAACAACGGGGGCTGGTTTAGTAACATCAACTCCCTTTTTGGCTAATGCGCAGTCCCAGCAGCAATTACAGTCATCACATCAGGTTATAAATTTAAGCAAGGCTGTGACCATGACTCTACAAAGTCATCCTGAGCTAAAAGCCTTGATAGCTCAAGAAGCTGTGTGGCAAGGTAATATCGAGCAAGCTGGCATTGGAGAGCGTCCTCAAATAGGTTTAATGATTGAAGATGCGTTAGGGACAGGTGAGCATAGCGCATTACAAAGTATGCAATCAACGCTCACATACTCTTGGTTGCTTCAACAAGATCAAATTGATGGCAGAGTTAATGCGGCAAAAAGCCAAGCAAATGCAGTAATAGTAGAGCAAAAAATAAAAGCCCTCGATTTATCTGCGATTGTTGCTAAACAGTTTGTTGAAATCTTGATAAAGCAAGAGCGCTTGAAACTCAATCAATTAGCGGTGTCTCAGGCACAGGAAGTGGTTGACGCTATTGCCAAAAGAGTAAAAGCGGGTAAAAGTTCCAATGTTGAAATGCGCTTGGCTCAAGCCGAGCTGGTTCGAAGAAATCTCGCTGTAGAAGATTTAGAGCACGAATTAAAAGCTAGTCATTATCAACTGTCATCCTTATGGGGCAAGCCTCAGGCTGAGCTTAAATTAACTGGGAATTTAATGCTTAAGCCGGAAATTCCCTCGGTAGAAAGCCAGCTAATCAAGCTTAAGCAAGTCCCACAAATACAGCAGTTTGTTAATGAACAACGTATCGCTCAGTCTCAAATGGAGCTTGCACGCATTGAAGCAAAACCTCAGTGGCAACTCACTGCGGGATTGAGACGATATGAAGCGACAAATGACTTTGGTTTAGTAGCGGGTATATCTATTCCTTGGGGGAATGACAATAGCAATGCAGGAACAATAGCGGCCTTACGCGCAAAACAAGATGTACTGGCAACTCAGCAACAAGCCTTAATGCAGAAACTGGATGCACAGCTATATGTGCTATTACAAGAAATGGCGCATTCCCACCATGTCATTGAAACGATTCAAGCTGAAATTATTCCCGTACTAGAAACCGCATTGACTGAAGCAAGTCAGGCATTTGATATCGGTAAGCTTAGCTACAACCAGTGGAGTGATATACGTAGAGAGCTGCTCAGCGCCCAAAATCAGTTACTTGATGCTTATCAATCTTTGCATTTACAACATATTGAAATTCAACGCCTAACTGGCGTGCCCGTTAGTGATAGCGAGTAAAACCATGAGTAAATTTATGAAAAATAAAAATATTCTGTCGTCATTGAGCTTGGCGATTATTATCTCATTCACAGGTGTCGTCGCACCTAATGCTATTGCAGCATCAACACCTGCGGCAGAGCAAGCTGAACCAGAGAAAGGTCCACACCGTGGGCGCATGTTACGAGATGGTGATTTTGCCATTGAACTCTCTATTTTTGAAACTGGTGTGCCACCAGAGTTTCGTGTTTGGGCGACAAATGATGGACAACCTATAGACCCAAAGAATGTCGATTTAAACGTAAAATTAATTCGCCTAGGCGATGGCACTGATGATATTAACTTCAATGCTCAAGGTGACTTTCTTCGCGGTGATATGGTGATTTATGAGCCTCACTCTTTTGTTGTTGCCATTGAAGCAACTTATCAGGGTAAAAAGTACAATTGGCGATATGACAACTTCGAGGGTCGCACCACAATTGAACAGGCAGTTGCCGATGCAATGGAAATCAACACTGAAATCGCAGGCCCTGCGACAATTCATCAAACCATACCCGCTTATGGAAAATTAAGTTTACCTGTGGACGCTAAGCGAAACATTGCTGCGCGTTTCGATGGTGAAATCACCAAATTACACGTCAATTACGGTGAAATTGTTAAAAAAGGGCAAACGCTATTCACAGTAGAAAGTAATGAAAGTCTTAAGCCCTACGTTATTAAAGCGCCCATTAACGGTGTTATTACCCAGTTATTCGCAAACGCGGGTGAGCAAACTAATGGTAAAACCTTACTCACCATTACCAATCTTAATCGCCATATTGCCAAATTAGCGGTTTATCCTTCGGATTATTCCAAGGTTAAACTGGAAACGCCAGTTACGTTAAACATTGAAGGTCATGAGGACCCCCTTGTAGGTGAGGTGTCATTTATTGAACCTAGCGTGAGAGATGATCAGGCAAGAATAGTTTGGGTCGAATTAGAAGGTCGTAACCTTGCCGAAGGCGGCTTCGTAAAAGCTGACATTGAAGTTGCAACCATTGATGTGCCACTGGCTGTAAAGCGTGTTGGCTTACAAGGTTTTAGAGACTTTACTGTTGTTTACGCCAAAGTGGGTGAGCAGTATGAAGTTCGTATGCTTGAGTTGGGCCGCACTGGAGGCGAATGGATTGAAGTATTAGGTGGCCTAAAAGCGGGAACCGAATACGTGACCAACAATAGCTACATCTTAAAAGCCGACATTGAAAAGTCTGGCGCATCACACGATCACTAGGAGTGTATAAATGTTGGAGTCAATTTTACGCTTTTCAATAAAGCGCAAATTCCTTGTCATGGTGATGGTGTTAGCTGTGTCAGGTTTGGGTATATGGAATTTTACCAAACTACCGATTGATGCAGTGCCTGATATCACCAATGTGCAGGTAATGATCAATACCGAAGCGGCTGGGTTTACGCCATTAGAAGTTGAGCAAAGGGTAACTTTTCCGTTAGAGACCGCATTGTCGGGTTTACCGGGGTTAACCTATACCCGCTCAGTTTCTCGTTATGGCCTATCTCAAGTGGTTGCAATATTCAGTGATGATACTGATGTCTATTTTGCCCGTCAGCTTGTTAATGAGCGTTTATCAGCGGCACGCGCTGAGTTACCGCTGGGCTTAGAGCCTCAACTTGGGCCAATTGCGACAGGTCTTGGTGAAATATTCATGTTCACTGTTGATGCTGAGCCTGATGCTACACATGCTGATGGCACGCCTATTACACCAACGGATTTACGAACCGTACATGACTGGACAATAAGACCACAGTTAATGCGGGTGCCGGGTGTAGTAGAAGTGAACCCGATAGGCGGATTTGAGCGTGAAATATTAGTCGCTTTCAAACCTGAAAAGTTACTTGCTTTTGGGCTGTCACAAGCCGATGTGGTTGATGCAATTTCGCAAAACAACCAAAACCAAGGTGCAGGCTTTATTGAGCAAAATGGCGCACAGTGGTTGTTAAGGCTGCCCGGTCAGGTTACTGATATGACTGCCATTGGTAATATTCCGCTTAAGTCGCTTGATGGTTCATCAATTTATATAAAAGACGTAGCCGATATTGAAAACGGCAAAGGGCTTAGAACTGGCGCTGCTACACAAAATGGTCGTGAAGTGGTGATGAGTACGGTATTTATGCTTATTGGCGAAAATAGCCGCACAGTAGCTCATGCCGTGGGAGAAAAGCTCAAGGAAATTAACGCCACTTTACCAGAAGGTATAGTCGCAACTGCTGTTTATGATCGCACTAAATTAGTAGATAAAACGCTACAAACGGTTCAGCTTAACCTGATCGAAGGGGCGATATTGGTTATCGTTGTACTCTTTGTGCTACTGGGTAATTTCAGGGCTGCATTTTTAACAGCCTTAGTGATCCCATTTGCCATGTTGATGACAGTAACAGGTATGGTACAAACTCGCGTGAGTGCTAACCTGATGAGTTTAGGCGCGTTAGATTTTGGTTTGTTAGTCGATGGTGCCATTATTATCGTGGAAAATTGTCTTCGCAGGCTAAGTCAAGCAGGAAACAAACCTCTGCCGCTAAAAGAACGCATGGAACTCGTGTTCGAAGCCACAAAGGAAGTCATACGTCCAGCGCTATTTGGCGTGTTTATTATCACCGCTGTTTACTTACCCATTTTTGCTCTTGAGGGTGTTGAAGGCAAAATGTTCCACCCGATGGCGATCACCGTGGTTATCGCGTTACTTAGCGCTATGGTGTTATCGGTTACCTTTGTACCCGCTATGGTTGCCTTGTTATTTAAAAAGCCTGTGAAAGAAAAACATAGCCCAATAATTCGTGGTGCTACTGTTCTTTACAAGCCTGCTTTAAACTGGGTTTTAAAAGCCCGTTGGTTCGTTGTTATAGCCGCAACAGTATTAGTGGGTTTCTCAGGTTATCAGGCAACTAAGTTAGGTAGTGAATTTGCGCCTAATTTGGATGAAGGTGATATTGCCATGCACGCGCTGCGAATTCCGGGTACGTCATTGTCTCAAGCAATCGCGCTTCAGGAATCTTTAGAAGATAAAATTAAACAAATGCCAGAAGTTGAACGCGTCTTTGCCAAAATAGGCACTGCCGACGTTGCAACTGATGCCGTTCCGCCAAGTGTCGCAGATAACTTCATTATCCTGAAACCTCGCGAGTTGTGGCCTGATCCAGATAAGACAAAAACTCAAGTTGTAGAAGAGTTAGCCGCGCTAGTAGAGCCAATTCCGGGGAACCGATATGAGTTTTTACAGCCAATACAAATGCGTTTTAACGAATTGTTAGCTGGGGTGAGAGCTGAACTTGCGATAAAAGTGTTTGGTGATGACTTTGATACGTTGACTACGTTAGGCAGTGAGATAGAGGGTGCAATCTCTCAGGTTGAAGGTGCCGTAGATATACAAGTTGAGCAAACCACTGGTTTACCCATGCTTAATCTTGTGCCAAATCGTGAAAAACTGATGCAGTTTGGTATTAGTATTAGCCAAGTACAGTCTCAAGTGGCAATGGCTATGGGCGGTACAGTTGCAGGTAAGTTTTATCAAGGCGATGTGCGCTCAGATATTGTAGTAAGGCTCACAGAGTCCAAACGTAATGATATCGATTCAATACCTTATTTACCGATAACGTTGGCTGATGGACATACAGTACCACTTAAAGAATTGGTTGATATTGAGCTGATATCGGGTGCTAACCAAATAAATCGTGAAAATGGTAAACGTAGATTGGTAGTAACTGCCAATGTTCGTGGTAGGGACTTAGGTAGTTTTGTTGCAGACATACAAGCAGCCATTAATGAAAACGTTGAAGTACCTGCTGGTTATTGGGTGGAATATGGCGGCACTTACCAAAAACTGCAATCCGCTTCAGAGCGCCTGAGTATTGTTGTACCTGTCACTTTAATCATGATTGTTGGTTTATTAATCCTCGCCCTTAACTCGTTTAAAGATGCCATGATCATCTTTACGGGGGTTCCGCTTGCATTAACTGGTGGTATTGCTGCGCTGTTACTACGTGATATTCCGTTCTCAATTTCGGCAGCGGTTGGCTTTATCGCCTTATCGGGCATCGCCATCCTAAATGGACTGGTTATGGTGTCGTTTATCAGAGAACTGCGCAAAGATGGTTTGGCACTTGATAAAGCAATCTTTGATGGTGCGCTGACGCGTCTTCGACCTGTGTTAACAACCGCACTCGTTGCTTCATTAGGTTTTATTCCTATGGCGTTAAATACAGGCATAGGCTCGGAGGTTCAGCGGCCTCTGGCAACAGTAGTCATTGGTGGCATTATTTCGTCAACGATTTTGACTCTGTTTGTCATCCCTGCCTTATACAGAATTTTACATAAAGAAAAGGAGTCTATTTTGACTGATGTTGAAGTATTGGAGTCTCAAGATGCCAAGTAACATGATTAAAGTACTGACTTATCTGACGATTGCGCTGTTAGCGCTTGTCAGTATCGAAGCTTTTGCTCACGGAGTCGATGATAAAACCAGAGCATTTTTAGAGCAAAATAATGGAGTACAGTTTATCCCGTTTTTATATATAGGCGCTAAGCATATGATAACGGGCTATGACCACTTGCTGTTTTTAGTCGGTGTTATCTTCTTTTTATATCGTAGCCGTGACGTACTGTTGTACGTCACCATGTTTACTATTGGGCATAGTACAACCCTGTTATTTGGTGTGTTAAGTGACATACAGGTCAATGCTTATTTAATTGATGCCATTATCGGTTTTTCCGTAATTTATAAGGGCTTCGATAATCTAGGTGGCTTTAAGCTTTGCTTTAATTGGCAGCCTAATACCCAATGGGCGGTGCTGATTTTCGGTCTGTTTCATGGCTTTGGTTTAGCTACCAAATTACAAGAGTTTAGCCTAGCTGATGAAGGTCTTATTACCAACCTGATTGCCTTTAACTTAGGTGTTGAACTTGGTCAATTTGCTGCGCTCGCACTTATTTTGATCATGATAAATGCATGGCGAAAACTGCCTTCATTTCAACGCTTTTCGACAGTCACAAATACCGCACTAATGAGTGCTGGTGTGATGTTGATGGGCTTACAACTTGCTGGTTACTTTACCATTTAATCGATTTTTAACTTATAGAAATACAGAAATAAAAGAGAATTTTATGCAACATACAGTTAGTACCAAAACACTCGTTAAAGCGAGTATTTCAGCAGTCGTTGTCGCGGCTATTGCACTGGTTACCTTTATCTTACCAGCAGAGTACAACATCGATCCGACAGGTATTGGAAACAAGTTAGGTTTAACAGCACTTGCACAAGCGGCTGAAGTGGAAACAACGTCATTAGAGACAACTAAAGGCACGGATGAGTTTCAAACAATAGAAGTGACAGTCCCTGCGGGACGCGGCATCGAATATAAATTTTATATGAAGCAGCATGAAAAAATGACTTATGAATGGTTAACCGATGGTGTTCCATTGTACTTCGATTTACATGGTGAGCCAGAAGGTGACACAACGGGATATTTTGAAAGCTATGTTATTGCTACTACTAATGAAATGAAAGGTAGTTATACCACGCCATTTGAAGGCTCTCATGGCTGGTACTGGAAAAACAAATCAGACAAGCCAGTTTCAATACAGCTAATGGTCAAAGGGCAATACAAAGTTATTGGCCTTAAACAATAACGAATTTAACTTTACGAATTTCATACAAAATGGAGACTAAAATGAACAAACTAATATCAATCGTTGCGCTTTGTGGTGCCTTGCTAACTAGTAATGTACAGGCACATGGAGATCATGGTGTCATCAGCGGTCAGAAAGCTGTTAGCATCGCTGCAACACATATTCAAAAGATGACATTTAAAGACGCTGGTTTTGAAGTTGGTAAGTTAGATGAGTCATGGAAAAATATTGATAAGTCGCAACTTTCGATTGCTAGCGTTGAAGACAATTTCTACGTAGTTAGTGCATCTAATGCTAGCAACGAAGATAAGCTTTACTTCCAAATTGCAAAAAATGGTCAAGTTATAGCGGTTAAAAATAAAAACAACTTTTAACAAAATAAGAAGGCACCTTTTGATACATGAGGTGCCTTTGTTTTTGTACCAAGTCCGCTTTTGGCACAGAGCCACTGGTCGGCTCTAACTCATTAATTAGATGGTACGCCCCACCCATTAGCTAAACTCATAGTGTTGGCTATTACAGGAGGAAACCATCATGTCAGTTGCAAAAGTCATAGGTATTGATTTAGGTAAATCAACCTTTCACCTAATTGGTCACGATTATTCTGGTCGTGAAATATTTCGCCATAAATACTCCAGAGCAAAGTTAGTCGATTTTCTATCTGTCCAAGAATCAACAGTTATTGCAATGGAAGCTTGCTGCGGTGCTCACTGGCTAGCAAGGAAATGCAAACAATTTGGACATGAGGTTAAGCTAATACCAGCTCAATATGTAAAACCTTATGTTAAGACCCACAAGAATGATTACATTGATGCAGATGCGATAGCAGAAGCTGCAACAAGGCCAAACATGAGGTTTGTTTCAGTCAAAACAGAAGAAGCTCAACTAGGGACCGTTATTAGACGTGTTCGTTCTGGCTATATTAAAGAAAGAACCGCCTGTATGAATCGAATTGGCTCGATACTACTGGAATTTGGACTTAGCTTTCCGAGAGGCCATCATCAAATGAAAAACTTGTTCCAATGGATAGCTGATCAAAATGAAGTGTTGCCACCGCTATTGATTGCAGAGCTAACAACTCAATATGAATATTACAATCAACTAAATGTGTGGATTAAAGCTCAAGAAGATAAGTTATTAGCGTTAAATAAAGAAAACGATATAGCTAAGTTATTACAAACAATTCCAGGTGTTGGACCTATGACTGCATCATGCTGTATATCAGCAGTTGGTAGTCCACAGGATTTTGATAATGGACGTAATTTTGCCGCTTGGCTAGGGTTAGTTCCATTTCAATACTCAACGGGCGGTAAACCTAGAATGTTAGGTATTTCCAAGCGAGGGAATAAGGAACTGAGAGAGTTATTTATTCACGCTGCTCGTGCCGTTATGTGGCGGGATAAAACAGCGGAAAAGTTCTTTGGAACATGGTTGATAGATTTAAAATGTCGAAAGCCATTTAATGTCGCACTTGTTGCTTTAGCAAATAAAATAGCAAGAATAGCTTGGTCTGTAATGACCAAGAAGAAGCCCTTTGAAATTAGAGTTTAAGTCAGTTTGCATATGATAATTAATGATGACAAAACGGTTAGACCACCAGATTGAAGACCTTGTGGACATTTCAGTAAGATAAAGTACTTTCTCATTTTTGAGGACAATCTGGCGCAGATCTCATCGTAGAGCTGGGACTAATGAAAGTCTCTAATAGACTCTGAATACATTAGCGCAAACCATCTCCGTTATTTTTAGTTATTAACTTGCAAAACGGGGCGTACCATACATTCTGTCCAAAAACAATTTTGGGGCTCAAATGATTTGGTTTCTCATGCTTCAACTTACTTTAGTTGATGCAACTAGCTAATTCTTAACCTTTCCACCATTTCATTTAAAACTTTATATTGTATTTCCCTTAGCATACGTAACTCTACAGCGCGTGTAGGGGTAGTTGGCATTTCTAGGACTTCTTTGTAAAGAATCTCAAATACACCTTGAATGTTTTTAACCATGGAATCTAAGTAAGTTGCAGCTCCCTTGTCTGGCATGCCAATTTCATTTGCAAAAGCCAAAACATCATCTCGCCTTAATTCATCAAATGTTTCTTTTCCATTTATCGGTATTGATAATTTTTGCTCAAGTGGTTTAGTCCCTTCTTGCACATATATTATCGTAGACAATAAATCATAAAATGGTGTCAGCTGTGGATCCCCATCCCCATAATAAAAGCTAATATTTTTTAGGTGTGCATCACCGTTTCCTATAAGAAAATTAAAAATAACCCAGCGATATAGCTTTATTGTATCTTGTGCCTTAGTCCGAACTTTGCCCAATATCTTCTTATAAATTTCAACAGTTGAAGCTGCATATTTAAAATCTTTACCAAAACTCAATAGTTGACACGCATCAATAATGTGTCGACGCTCTTGATTCGGGTATTTACCATACCGGTCAAATCTTTCAACTAAATAGATAGGCTCAGGTACATACAATAACTCCACTTTTGGTACATCTATACCCATCATTTTAGCAAGCCTCATAACAAACCATTCATTACAAGTCGTTTGCCAATAATCATCAGGCTCTGAATGATCTGGTTTCAATATATGAGTGGAAGGCGTACCTGCATTACCTTCAAAAAAATCAGAGCCTTTTTTTATAACTAGCATTTTATATTGTGCCCCAGCGAGTGACATCCTACTACCTTGTCTCTTATTCAATGGTGCTTTAGGGAGAGCTTTTATCCTCTCTGAAAGAGCAGATAATTCTAGAGGCTCAGCACTTGGATCTGGCAAGCCCCCCCCTTAGGCAACATTATTAAGGCACCAGCGGACTCAATACCTGACACTTCTAGTAATGCAAATGAATCGTAGTAGTCAACTTGCGCATCTTTTGCTAATAATTTGCGCGCGTTTTCTTCGGGTAAAAGATTATCAAAAAAGCTCTAAACAGGACGTTTAGTACCTGTATCTAACGTCATTTCATTTTGAACATTAGGCTTGCGCAATCTCACCCTTTCAAGGGCGAGTCAAGCAAGAGGTAACTAGTCTTTTTTCTGACTTAAAGCGCGTGAAGTTTTTACGGCTCTTTCACTTGGCGGTGTGTTTTGATTT
>NZ_JAMXSK010000049.1:0-11321 GCF_024124645.1 Pseudoalteromonas sp. Ps84H-4
CGCTGCTTTATAAGTTGCTGGGTACCAATTAGGTGCCTTCGTGAAGGCTTGAGCCGTATGCAGTGAAAGTTGCACGTACGGTTCTTAGGAGGGCGACACTTGGTAACAGGTGTCGTCTATCCGACAGAAACGAGTTACGCTTGAAGGTTAGCTATTGGCAGCAAGCCGCCCTTTTGGAAATAGGTGTTAAAGAGAAGTATTAAAAGATTTCCTATAAATTACATTCATTAATCAATAACTGACTTATAGAGTCAGACTTTTTTGATAGTTTAAGGAGCTCATCATCCTTTGAAGGGGCTGTTGAATAGTTGAATTCTGAGCTAGAAAGAGTGTTCTTGATTTCTAAATAGTTAGATGAGAATTTTTGACAAAATTCAGTTATCTCCGCGTTAACTATTTCTTCGGAATTTTTCTTGTTCCTCATGTATAACTTGTAGTTCTCCGTTACAACTTCTAAAGCTGCATGATCGTAGCGTATGGTCGCAATCACTTCACTATCTTCGATTGTATAATCAACAATATTAACAGAAATAGGTCGTAAGATGTTGGCCTTCTCGCTGTAGCTTGATAAACCGGCTTGAGAATTGTTAACAATGAAATAAGCGCCTAGCTTTTGAGCTGCTTCTTTATATATTAAATCTGCAATGTTGTACTCATTAACCGTGAGGCCGATAGTTTTAAACTTGATAACTCTGACAGTATCAGCCGCATGAGCGCCATGGCTCAATACAAAAATGACTAGTAAAAATACAAATTTCATAAATCCTCCTTCAAGCTGAAAAGTATAAATTATTGAATGCAGGTTTGTGAAAATATAAAAAACACAATGAGGTTTTTTTATAACCTATTGTAAATAATTGATATTTAGTTTTGTTTTTAACCGCTGCACGAAATGAAATTTATGAAATGATTAATACAGTTTTAGTTATTAGAGGTCGTTTTAATGAATTTATTGAAAGCGCTAGCAAATGGGGCTTTTATATCGATTGTATTCCATGCGATCGGGAGTGCTTATGGTGCAGAAAAGGTTAGTGTCAATTTAACGCTCGATAATACCACTGAGTACGACGCACAAGTAATAGAGTATTTACTTCACAAAAAAGCTGTGGAGCAAGCAAAAGTAAACCTCAACACGAATGTTATAAGCGGCAATCAATTATTGCCGAATATAAGGGCAAAACTTAAAGAGCTAAACATTAAGCAAGAGCAAAGTACCCTTAATGCAACGGCTACTTTTGAGTTAGCTGAAGGTCCTGAGTTAATGGCTAATAAGAATACTATTAGGATTTATGACGAAGTATTTCTGTTTAATGGCGTCGAAACAAAACAATCATCAATGAAAAAAAGACTCAAAGAAAAGGTGTTTGAATATAAATTCTTTGCTGATATCCAAAGCAAATTATCTAACCTAGTGACAATATCAGACTATAAAATCAAAGAACCTCAAATTAGTGAAGACCAAATGATTTATGGTGGCCTTAAGCTCTCAGAAGTATTGAACATCCGCGCTTTAGTTGCAGCCCAAAGTTACTCTCGTAAAAGTATCTCAAATGGAGTAAATATTCGAAATGAAGAGTGTGCGCAGCTTGATTCAAATCTGTTAGATGTAAACCCTCAATTTCCATCGATTGGAAAAACTGCACACTGGCCAGAATTTAAAGTAGGTGTATCGATGCTAACACTCCAGCTCTTGACTGGGTTATCTCCAAAAGTTTTAGAAATTGATTTTACTAAAAACTTACTACTATCCGAATTGCAAAAGTCTAGAGCGAGAGTAAAAGACTATAATAGTGACTTATTGCCTTATTCAAATATGTGGGATGCATACAGAGAAAGCATAGAGAACTTCAAAAATGTATTAAATGGGCAGACGTCCAATTTATCTGAAGAATATATGGGGAATATCGAGGCATCACCTTTCCGTCAATATCCGTTTGCAGATGTTAAGCAAGTTACAATGCACCTTAGCTTTGATGAATTAATTAGTGAAGGGGACTACGATGGTATTGAGTTCAATGATTGGTTTTGGGGTCCGAAAAACTACTATGGAGTACGAAACAGCTATATTAATCGCGTAGATGATTTATCAAGAGGTAAGCCTTACTTTTTTCTTGTGATAGAGGTTTCAGGTGTAAAATTCTATCGAGCTGTCCTAGATATTAACTTTACTCATAACAAGCATAGCTCGGCAAAAGTAAAATTAATCCCAATAGATGTTTTGCCATTTTTACCAGGGTCAGAGTTTAATATCTTTAATCGAACAGACTATCGTAAGCTGTGGCTAAAATCTTTGGAACAGGTATCCGTGACTGATGGTTCAATAAGCAATCGAGCAGTCAATATACTGCCAAAAGAAATAATTGATTGTTTGCCCGATACGTTTGCATTTGATGTAACACTAAGTGAGTTGTTTGCTTTTAGAAAGGGGCAGACTGCATTACTCGACGGTGACTTTAACCCGGTAAAAAATTCACATGGAGACTACGTTGTTAATCAGAATGGTTTTCTAGGTTTTATGTCTACAGAAGAGCCCGCCTTTCCCGTATCTGTCAGCATGATGGGTAACTCGATAAATATTAGCTACTACAAAGACCATAAAATTGGGGATATAAGCGTTTATTTTGAGAAAAAGGTATTTTAATCAAAAAATACTGAAATTCAGTTGAAAATCACGCTTTTAAAATTTTTTTCAATTTTAAGATTAAGCCAGACTCAATATTCTGGCTTTTTTTATGGATTTTACAATTTACTCAATCGGTGAAACAGCGTTCATGTATGAGGTTCTAATGGGCCTTCGAAGAATGTTTGATTTTGGCTTTTCATCTTTGCATATTTTGATTGGTGCTACAGCTCTACTTTCACTGATGACTCTTGTAGTAAAAAGTTGGATCAACCCAAACTCTAACCCAGTACTATCTTGGTTTATTGGGCTTTGTATGTTCATGGTCTTGTGTGGTCCATTTTCTAAAGTAGATGTTGTTATTGAGTCGGTAAGAACTGGAGATGTGTATTATGTGAATGATGCACCTGGCATAGCTGCTGTTATTGCAATGATGACCTCAGGAATGTATGGGCTGTCACGAGATTATGAAGATTCATTCGCCTCACCGGATGGTTATCAGGCTGGTCAATTTCTCGATCCAATGAGGGCACTAGTGGCGCTTGATAAATTTGGATATATGGGCTCTGAAGAGCTAGATTCAGGTGTTGATGACCAAAGGTACAGAATCAAAACATCTACAATGAACTACCTTCAAGACTGTGTAATTTGGGATCTTCAAGTTGGTGGCAATGACGCTGAGCTAAATGCTGACAAAATAAAAAATGCCCCAATGGAAAACTTCCTTGAGTCTATAAGAATTAATACACCATCAAGAAGCACTTATATTCAAATAGACACTCCTGCCATGGAGCTATTAACATGCCCAAACGCATACTTGAAGCTCAAAAGTTACTTTGATAGCTCAAGTTTCAGAGAGATGACTGACAGGTTTTTGCAGAAAGAAAATGTAAAACCACAAGATGTTGAAGCCGGGGCGGAATCGATTTCTGCATTAAGCGCGACAATGAATGCATATCATTTAGCGACGGGAAGGTATTTATCAAATGTTTTTGCTGAAGCTGCTGCAAAAAGTGGGGATATGCAAGGGCTCCGCTCTGAACTTACTTTAATAGAAACAAAGTCTCAGCGACATTACCAAATGGCCGCGGATAGAAACCTAGCTTTGGAGCTATCAATTGGTTTTGCAACCTTCATTGAGGCCTTTGTGTTTTTCTTGATCCCAGTTATTGCAATCATGCTTGTAATGGGTGCTGAAGCTATGAAATCAGCTGCTATGTTCTTTGGGGTAACTGTGTGGGTTAACTTGTGGCCGGTAACCATGAGTGCGGTTAACCTTTTTACTTTACTTGCTATTCAAGGTCGATTTACATCAGTGTCAGCTGGTGGCGGTGGTGTAAGTGCAATCACATTTGGTATGTGGGGGCATAGCATGTCAACAATCGAATCATTTATTGCAGTGGCAAGTAGTTTAGCTGCTGCAGTTCCTATGCTCACTTTATATATACTGCATAGGGGTGTTCACACCATGATGGGTGTATCTAATAAGACGTCTCCTGATACAAATATTGATTCAAAGAAATTGTCACCGGATGTCACAACATCTGCAAATGGAGGTAAAGCAAGTCAAGGTGATACTACTATGCAAGCCAGTGATGTTCATTCCTCATATGGGCAATGGAGCCAAGCTCAACTGAATGGTGGACAACGAAATGATGTAAGTATTAATCCGGGTGGCGCAGGGCCAGCCTCGGGTTACCTTAAACAGTCATCAGCTGAGTTGTCAGCGATTGGCTCTAGAAATACTCAATTGGCAAATACTGAAGCCGCTAGCCAAACATTACAAAAAACTGCCACTGATAGTAAATCTGCTACTTTAGATTCAATCAAAGGGTATAAACAAGGAGAGTCATTTGAGAGTGTGGATACTTCACAATTATCAGAGGACGAAGCTTTCTTAGCGGCACAAACCGCAGCATATGCAACTGAAAATAACATGAGTTTATCTGATGCATATGATCACGTACTACAGGGCTCGGCAAGCATGGTAGCAAAGGGGGCTCCATCAATAGCAGGGTTTGGTTTAGGTGCTGATGCGAAAGCAGCGATCACAGCAAAAGCGGCATCACAAAAGCAAGTAGGCGCCTCAGAAAGATTGTCAGAGGACGAACGTGCACAAGTTTCTGAATCGATAAAAGCTAACTGGGGGAATGCAGTAAAAATGGCTCAATCATCGAGCAGTGATAACTCAGTTGCAAGTAAAGAGGCGGTTTCCCGACAGGAAGCTGTTACAAATGCTCATACAAATATGCTTCAAGCTCAAGCCCTTGAAGCTGAGGGGAATACAGCTAGCTCCGCTTCAAAAGTAATGACGCAAATGAATGCGGGTGAGGTTCAAAACTCAACCACAGGAGCAAATAAAGCATCAATCGGCTCAATTGTTTCAACACTTTCAGATGAGCAGCAGCATGTTCTTTTAGGTAGTTTGATTGGTGATGAAGGCTTAAATAGTTTATCTGGTGACAAGAGAAGTGCTTTAATTTCTGAGTTGGGAGATAGGTTCGACTACCACAAAGAGCAGGTAAATAAAGGTGATAACGCGAGATTACCGGAAAGCCAAAAAAATAATATTGCTTTGGCCAATACGGTTACTGATGCAATCGCAAGAATGTCTGGAAATACTGAAGTGTTGTCTACAGACCATAATGGTAACCAACTTCCTCTTTCAACTGGAGTTACAGCACTTAAACAAGCTAATACCGAAAGAGGAGCTTCTGCAGGCTTAATGAGAGAATTAGGTGAAACACTACAAGCGCCGAGCCTAATTTCACTTAGTGACCAATTGAATGGATATAAACCGAGTGATAATTCACATATTCCAAAACCTGAAGATAATACTGGCATAGACACCAACACTTTAAGTAATGATGTAAATAGTGGCATAAAGACTGATCCAACAAACATGTTCAATAATGAGCGTAATGCACAAGCATTTGCTGAACACAAAGAGCAATCTCAAAACGAGGTTAGTAGTAGAGGGGCATCTGGTACAGGTGCTGTTAAAGCTAAGGGTGAGGATGTTGTTTCTGAGTCAGAAGATAAAAATGCAAATAATTTAGCGCATGCATTTGGATCATTAAAAGTATTAGGCTCAGAATCTAATGAATTATCTGGCGGTGTAGTTAGTTCTATTGGCTCACTATTCACCTCTTCAGTGGGTGAGGCTGTTACGGATGAGTTTAAGAAGTCTGGTAATGGTGAAGGTATTAATTCGAATCTAATTGAAATGGGTTTTGGTGTTTTATCTAACAATACACCAGAAGCTATTAGAAACTTACTAACTAGCGCAGCAAATGGTGAAGGTTCGATTATTAATGGTGAACGCTTATCTCCAAATGAAACACTAATGTATGCTGGGGCTGTTCAAACAGCAATGCGCCCTGAGTCTCTAGCTGCCTTCAATGAAAGTTTAAATTCAAACTCAGCTCTTCTTGCTTCAACGCAACCTAATAACCCTTACAGAAATGCTCAAGAAAATATCTCAGCTGTACAGGAGATGAGAGAGAATGAATCAATTAATAATGCCCTGAAGAGTAGTGAGTTAATTGCGGCATACTCAGCATTGGCAAACCTTGATGATGGTCAAATTGAGGACGTAATTGCAGCCACGAAAGGAGATGAAAGTTTCTTAGGTATTAATGATGCTAAATACGCTCGTCATTTAGAAGCGCTAAATGAGTTATCCCCACAGTTAGGTTTAGAACCTCAGTACAACCCATCAAGGTATAAAGATGAGCCAAGTCAAAAAGGTAGTTTGGAATCAGTAAACTACGACTCTCAAGCTAGCTCAATGGCTGGGTTTGCTGGATTAAATGAGAGAGAAAATTTAGATCGAACTGAAAACAGATCGAAACCTAGTGGCCAAGGTCTTGTTGATGGTATTACCAAAGGAAATTATGACCAAGATGCCAAAGAGATAGCTAAATATGCGTTAGCAAACTTTAATGCAACTGGTGATACATCAGGAGTTAGCTTTAAGGAACTTAATGATCGAAATTTAGATAATTTTAAATCAGCACAAGTTTCTAGTCGAGAATTTAGTATTCCTGACTTTACTAACATCACCCCTGAAACAATGGAAGATCTGAATAAGATGAGGGATGCACTTTTAATTGCAGGTAAAGATAGCGAGGCAGAAACACTAACTAATACAATTGCTTCTATTACTTCAGATGAGCAAACTAAAAATGGGTATGAATCAAGTGCATCTAAGGAGCATGAAAGCCAAGTAATTAATAACGCAATTCACTCAGAAGGTGTTTCTAGTAAAGCGAAGGAGTTTGCCGCGAACGCCCTTTATGGCACAAGCGATACTCCAAGAAATCTTTCTCATGATGACATGAGAGATCTACTTACAATAAACAACTTACTAAGTACAGCTCCAGAAGCACAAAGAACATTAAGTGAAGCGATCACAACTGCCTTCACACCGAATTATAGTGATGCCGGTACTAAAGAAGCAAATCCACCTGTAAACAGCCTTAATTCAAGCGAAGCCTCAGTGCCGCAACAGTCTGTAAATGAAAGTGATTATGATAAGAGCTCTGTCACACAACAGAATGCACTGAGCGTAACACCAAAAAGCTTATCAGTTGATAATAACCGTGGTGAAGAAATAGAAGAAACCCCTATCAAGCCAAGTGAGGTAAATAGTGGGGTTAACAGTACTGGTAAAGATGAAAGCGGGAATGTTCTATCTAAAGAGTCATCGATTGCAGGCAATGATTCAAGGGATCGTATTGATACCTACCAATATTCTGGCACAAAAGATGATTCTTATCCGAATACTACAGATTCAGGTCGTTCTTTAGTGGGCACACAATCAGAAAACCTTCAGGCTTCAGTAAGTAATGGCGGCACATTAAATAGTGAGGTTGGTTCTACTGGCAGTACCACTAGTCCAGGGTTGCAAAGCAGCCCTGCGAGTACAGACCAATCAGAAAGCCTTAAGGCATCGGCAAGTACTGGCGGTAAGTTAAATAGTGAGAATAGTTCGACTGATCGCAATGCTAGTCCAGAGTTGCAAAGCAGCCTTGTGAGTCCAGACCAATCAGAAAGCCTTCAGGCATCGGCAAGTACTGGCGGTAAGTTAAATAGTGAGAATGGTTCGACTGATCGCAATGCTAGTCCAGAGTTGCAAAGCAGCCTTGTGAGTCCAGACCAATCAGAAAGCCTTCAGGCATCGGCAAGTGGTGGCGGTACGTTAAATAGTGAGAATGGTTCGACTGATCGCAATGCTAGTCCAGAGTTGCAAAGCAGCCTTGTAAGTCCAGACCAATCAGAAAACCTTCAGGCATCGGTAAATACTGGCGGTACGTTAAATAGTGAGAGCGGTTTAAGTGACCGCACAGCTAGTCCTGAGTTGCAAAGCAGTCCTGTGAGTCTAGACCAATCAGAAAGCCTTCAGGCATCGGTAAATACTGGCGGTACGTTAAATAGTGAGAGCGGTTTAAGTGACCGCACAGCTAGTCCAGAGTTGCAAAGCAGTCCTGTGAGTCCAGACCAATCAGAAAACCTTCAGGCATCGGCAAGTGGTGGTTCTATTGTTGCTGAGCCTAGTCTAAAACCTGACACAAGCGGTGATAATGTGCAGACTCAATCACAGTTAATTGCTTCTAATTCTTCTCAGAAAGGTGAGTCTTTTGAACAATCTAACTCAGATGAAAGTTCAGTTGTGAACAACTCTAGTTCTGAGAACCTAAGTTTTAATGAAACAAACGCTGGTGAAGCAGCGATGGTTAGCAATAGAGAAAATTCAATTGAAGAGAGAAACCCTTCTGGCCTACATCCTGTAGCTGGTGGTGAAGTCACTAGGACCGAGTCACAAGAGGTTGGATTAAGGCAAGTTCTTGATAATACAGAAATGAGCAATGATGCATTATTAAAAGCGGAAAATATCTTGTCTCTAGGTACAAATTCCAATTTGAGCTCATTTACAAAGGAAGAAAAAGCAGAGCTATTAGATTTGGCTGACAATCTAGAGGCAAATAATTACATAGCTGAATCATTACGAATCAAAAGAACGTTGGAGAGCTAACATTGACGATGACATTAGAGCAAGAATCAGCAGCTAACGATGTTAATAATCACTCTTTGATTCTTGCTACAGCAGGTAGTGGTAAAACAAAAACATTAATTGAAAAAGTAAAAAACGTACTAAAAAAATCATATGACAGGAAGGTTATTCTCGTTACATTTACAAATGCGGCCGTCAACGAAATGCAAGAAAGGTTGGAAATAGCTCTTCCACAATCATCAATAAATAGAGTTTCTGTAACTACATTTCACAGGCAGTTTCTTAACCAAACAAAGAAACTCATGCAAGGTAAGCTACTAATTGGAGCAACATACTTCAACTTTATTGATAGGTTGAAGAATTACATCGAAAATGAGCACCTACTACCGGAGTTAAAAGTAACATTCAATGACATTACGAGCATTTTGAATGATCAGCCATTAGATGAAAAAAAAGGGTTTGATAAAGACGCTGTTAAGCTAGTTAAAGAATGTTATCAAGAGTTAAAGATAAAGAACCACCTTTATGACTTAGATGACGCAACCAGGCGCGCGGTAGAAGGAACTTTAAGTGGGGAAATACCGCTATTAAATTGTACAGACCTAATGATTGATGAGTTTCAAGACACAGATTTACTACAATATGAGTGGATTGCCCTGCAGGGGCGCGGAGGGATTAATCTAACACCTGTTGGAGATGATGATCAAAGTATCTACTCATGGAGAGGCGCTAGAAGTTATGAAACAATGCTTAAGTTTAAAGATGAATTTAAACCCAATATTCATATGCTTGCAAAGTGTTTTAGATGTAGACCTGAAATAATAGATGCCAGTAAAAATCTAATAGAATTTAATAAAGATAGAATTCCCAAAGGTATGGTTTCGGGGAAGGAAATTGGTGGCACTGTTAAAACATACATACATAAATTTAAAAAAAGTATGCTGTTAACATTTTTGGAGAACTACAGTAAATATGATGGTGAGTGGGCGATCCTAAGCAGAACTAATGTTGCATTGGACTCAATAGAAGAGTTTCTGATAGAACATGAAGTAGCGTATTCAAGAAACAATCAAACAAGTATTTTTAAAACAAGCGCTGGTGATTTTGTAATTAAACTGTGTTCTTATTTTTTAAATAAGTTTGCACACTACCATTTGTCAGAAGTTTTAGGGTACTTAAAAGAGGATGAGAACCTAATTCCTTTAATTTCTGAAAGTATCAAGAGTAATTCTGATATTGAGTCATATCTAAATAATTACGGTCAATCAATTAATGGAACGGCTTTTGAAATGTTCTATTCAAATTATTATTTATTTGAAAACACTCATGATTCCAAAGAGATAAACACCAGAATTGATTTGTTGATTGATTTCATCATAGAGCGCCGCTCAAAAGGCGACAAGCTGAATAAATGCGCTGTTGAAACATTACTTCTTGAAGGGCTCAAGACAAAAACAGGCTCTTGGTTCGAAAGAATCAAGCTTTACTCAGATAAAATTAAAGAGCAAAACAGTAAATCTGAAATTGATAAATCAGTGGTAACTTTAACCACATACCATGGCTCTAAAGGTCTAGAGTGGACTAATGTGGCTATTTTTGATGTTATCCAGGAAACGATGCCAAATATGCAGTCACCAATCGATGAGGAAAGACGTTTGCTGTTTGTTGGGATGACACGCGCTGAGCAACGGTTATTTATTCATAGCTACTTAAATAAGGCTGATATTGATGATTTAAAGGATGTGGGTGAATTGGCACTATTCAAAAAAGATTACGAATATAGCCCACCAATAACATCAGATATTAATGATGTTTGTTTTCCAAGCGAGTTTATCGAAGAGATTTACTACACTAACGATTAATCTGTAGTAGTGTGATTACGTCAAAATCGCTTGGTACTTATACCGTCAGTATCCCTTGGTAATCACACTTATTCAATTAATCACTGTTCAATTAATCACACTTATTCAATTAATCACACTTATTCAATTAATCAAATGTTGTTTGCCTTATTTCGGGAAATTTAATCTTTTGTATTGTTGACTAAAAATTTATAAGCAATTATATTGATTATAACCCTAGAGGTTCAGCCTTTAGGGTTAACCAATCAACACAGACTATCAACGTAACAACCACTCTTCTGAGTCATTATCGGAATACAAATTTCCAATAATGATTTCTCAATCCACTTTACCTTTTAGGTCCTTGATTTTTGCACTATGCATAATTATGCCTATTGGTATTTAAAGTGGCTTCTAGCTGTTGAAGTTAAATCTCAGCGTTAATACCTTCTTGGTATTAAGACGGTTGAAGTGATTCTTTCACAAATACCTAACCAATTCCTATACGGGATACTCTTCTGTATAGGAATCGAAATCTCATTCGATGCGACCGCTATACAGATCTACTTATTTTTAGTTCTGCGTTTTCGGTCAAATGCATTGGAGGAGATTATGGATATCATTCTTATATTACTGGCGTGCACATATGTTGCAATCAAAATTCACAGCATTATCGTTAAGCCAATTCTATCAATAGCTAGTTCAAGCTGGGGTTAATTTGAACATTAGGCTTGCGCAATCTCACCCTTTCAAGGGCGAGTCAAGCAAGAGGTAACTAGTCTTTTTTCTGACTTAAAGCGCGTGAAGTTTTTACGGCTCTTTCACTTGGCGGTGTGTTTTGATT
>NZ_JAMXSK010000004.1:0-198132 GCF_024124645.1 Pseudoalteromonas sp. Ps84H-4
AACTGAAGTAGTTTTTGTCTAGATACTTCTTTGTTGTATATAACTTGTCGCTCTTTACCTATTTTACAAACTTGATAATTATTTTTTGCTAAATCAATCGCAATAACGTTAAGATTCACCATGTATGGACTCCTTTTGTAAAAGTTTTGTCGCTTATTACGTTACCCCCCTGTGGGAGGGGAGTCCATACATCTCTGTGGTTCAATTTATTTTGCACAAAGAGAATTGAATGAGAAGAAAATGAGGAAACCAAAAGATCATTTTTTTTACTTCCTCTAAAGCGTAGCGCCTCTTAGCCTCTTTGTGCGATTAGTTCTCTTGAATGTAGGCGTGAAATTTATTTCGCGCGAAAGTAATTGCACAAAGAGGAGAGAATGAGGAAACCAAAAGATCATTGTTTACTTCCTCTAAAGCGCAGCGCCTCTTAGCCTCTTTGTGCGAATAGTTCTCTTTAATGTAGGCGTGAAATTTATTTCGCGCGCAAGGACTTAGTTATCAGTCTGATGGCTTAAATTTTAACACAAAGATACTTCTCTTCTAGGTACTCATCTAGACCTTGGTGACCGCCTTCTCGACCTAAGCCTGACTGTTTAACACCGCCAAACGGCGCTACTGGGTTTGAGATAAGACCTTCGTTAATACCTATCATGCCGTATTCAAGTGCTTCGCTTACGCGATAAACTTGCTTGATGTTTTCACTATAAAAATATGCAGCTAAACCGTAAGGTACGTCGTTCGCAAGCTGAAGAACTTCTTCTTCATCATCAAAAGCGATGATGCTAACTACAGGGCCAAACACTTCATCATGATAGATATCCATCTCTGGAGTAACATCAGTTAAAATTAATGGTGCTTGGAAGCTACCTTCAAGCTCGCTGTTATCACCGATTAACGACGCCCCTTTATCAACTGCATCTTGCACAAGTGTTTGCACTTTTTCTTTTGCTTTAGGGTAAATTAATGGGCCAATATCCACCCCGTCATCAAGACCATTGCCAACCTTTAACTCAGCTACTTTGTCAGTGAGTTTTTCAAGCACCGTTTCAAGCACTGAGCGCTGAACAAAAATTCGGTTAGCGGCAACACAAGTTTGCCCTGCGTTTCTGAATTTAGCCCCCATTAAGCCAGCAACCGCTTCATCTAAGTCAGCATTTTCGAAAATAATAAACGGAGCATTACCGCCAAGTTCCATAGACGTTTGTTTAATTGTTGAAGCGCACTGAGCTAGTAACTGCTTACCTACACCGGTTGACCCTGTGAATGTGAACTTACGCACACGCTCAGATTCAGTCATGATCTCACCCACCATTTTTGCGTTTTCAGAGACCACTACGTTCAGCGCTCCTTTTACAAAACCTGCTTTATCTGCAAGGTAGGCTAAGGCAATAGCGCATAATGGCGTATGCTCCGAAGGTTTAATCACAAAACTACAACCCGCGGCATAGGCAGGTGCCACTTTACGAGTGATCATAGCAATCGGGAAATTCCAAGGTGTAATACCAGCCACCACACCAATGGGTTGCTTTATCGTTGTTAAACGATGCTTGCTGTCAGTGGCAGGAATTGTGTCGCCATAACTGCGCTTTGCCTCTTCACTAAACCATTTAATAAAGCCTGCACCGTATTCAACTTCACCCAAGGATTCTTTTAAAGGCTTGCCTTGCTCTTTAGTCATCAATTCAGCAAGTTGTTGCTTGTGCTCAATGACTAAGTCGTACCAACGGCGCAACGTTTCACTGCGCTCGGTTGCTGTTGTTTGCTTTAGCTTACTAAATGCCTCGTCAGCACTTTTTATAGCCAGTTCAACCCCTGCTTCATCAATATTAGAGACCTGAGTAATCGCTTCTGCGGTTGCAGGGTTATCTACACTAAAACGCTGGCTCGTAGAATAAAAGTCACCGTCGATAAACGAATCAGAAAAAACTAAATCAGACATAGAACCTCCAAAATCAGCTTTAAGTCACAAGCTTTAAGCGATAAGTAAATTGAACGTACACCTGCTTTACAGGGAGTAAAAATAGCAACTTAAGGCATAAGACTTACAATTTAAAGCTCTAAAAAAAAACAAAAAACCGCTTTTAAGACCTAGTAACTACAGCGGTTTTACGAAATCAAAGCCATTAGAGTTAATCAACTTCATTAACAGTAATGATGATATGGTCACTTTGTGAAAATTAAACAACACAGGTAAAGTTTGATGTTCATGTAATTAACTACGTTTTAGACTTATCAACAAAAAACAGCAATAAGCCTCCATACACAAAACCCATATTATATAGATTAAAAAACCAATAAAAACAACATCATAAAACACAATACATACTTATGTTAATTTTAGCAATTTCCAAATTTTTTGTCCCTTATCATTGGCAATTGCCAGCGCTTTTAAAGCAATTACACAATGAGCTTGCTTGGTATCAGTAATAAGCATCTGCTCTGATACTAAATGTTCCATCGCTTAACTGATAACCTGAACATTTAATATAATTTATGCGCTTTTTATAATTATTATCTTGCTAGTTTCTATTATTGAATCATGGTCAACATTTATCACAAGATCAGAAAAATTTAGATTTCTTGGCAATCCAAACCAGTAGCTCGTTTGCAAATTCGTGTTAAACATGCCAAAACTCGGCATTCGATAAACGACTCCATATTACTTACACCCCCAATTTTAATCGTCGACATCTTAGCTCCTCCTGAGATAATAGACGCATAAAACATTGGCACAGCTGTCAGCGCTGGAGCAAACCCTATCCTCCCAATTCAGGTTGGTGTAGATAAGATTGGCAACTAAGTGAAATATCAACCTGAGCGCAAGTAAAAATAAATACTTATAACAAAGGTTATAGGTATTACTAAAATATTTGCAACCTCACTACTCATTAATGAAAATAAGCTATCTACGCTAATATCAATGTTTTTATCTTTTTTATAAAACTCGAACCATATCAACGGTAAAGAAAGGTAAAATAGCGAGTATAAAATTAACAACGGTACTTTACTGGAAAAAATAACATTCCCTTTAACAGATAATATCTTGTCAATATCCTTAAGTATTTGCAGTGAAGAAAGTGTTGAGCTAACTAATAAAAGCCAAAACAAATGCTCTAAATTAAATATGTCAATATCAAAGTAATCTTTAAAATTTGATATCATCCAAGCTAAGATAGTTAAAAATATAAGATTAAAGAAAAGCAAGTTAACATTCGTTAACCTTCCCTTTTGGTGTAAATATAATGTTGAAAAAGGAAAAAATAAGAAGCTTAATGCAATAAAAGCTATTTTCTCAATATTTGGCTGTTTCATTTGAGTATTCTCCTAACCAACATCATCAAATTTAGTTTAAAAAACCACTTTCAAGCAGCATAACTCACCTAACGAGTAAAGATAGTTATTATAGACACTCACTTTCATCAAGTGTTTTTCTAAGTCGGAAAACATGCAATCCAATAGCTATTAATATTAATAAATACACTTTCATATTAACCTACACACACAAGCCTTTTTTATTTTAAAATGCGCCCGCAATAGCTCTGCCAGCCAAAAAACCAATCTAAGTAGCCACGGCTATGGTCACTTTAGGAAAAAATTAATACGAAGGATTAAGCGCAAGCTATAACAGTTTAACCTTAGGGCCACCTGTCCAAATTAGAGATATACCTGTTACAACGAATATACTCGAAAATATAATCTCTGATATAGATTCAGGAATACTAGATAAAACATATAAAGGAGAAGATAGAACAGCCAAGCTAACAAAGCACTTCGTAACAATATGGCCTATTGGGATAATATCCAAGTTAAAAAAACCAACCAATACTGAAAATATTCAACTTTAAAATAGCAGATAAAGGTAACTGTATAGCTGAAGTAATATATAAACCAAGGCAAATAATAGCACTTAATAGCCAAATACGATGTTTGAGATTAACATAGCCAAAAATATAAACAAACACAGGGGGAAGCAGTGAAAAATAACTACCTTACACTCCGTCGACTGCTCTCGAAAGCACCTAAACATTTCTGATATATTCATTAACTACTTATTACCAGTAAATAACAACTCCCCCACTACTTCACTTGGTAATAGATTAGCTAATTGTGACTCATCAATTTCCAGCACTGCTTTACAGGGAGTAAAAATAGCAACTTAAGGCATAAGGCTTACAATTCAAAGCTCTAAAAAACAAAAAACCGCTGTAGAGACTAAGCAACTACAGCGGTTTTTACGAAATCAAAGCCGTTAAAAATTAATGCTCTTCATTAACGATATTGAGATTATACTTTGGAATTTCAACCACTAAATCTTCATCTTTAATGATTGCTTGGCAACCTAGGCGTGACTCAGGCTCAAGACCCCATGCTTTATCTAGCATATCGTCTTCAAGCTCATCGCTCTCATCTAAAGAGTCAAAGCCTTCACGGATGATTAAATGGCATGTTGTACACGCACATGACTTTTCACAAGCATGTGGAATGCTAATACCGTTTTTTAGTGCAACATCTAATACTGTTTCACCTGCAGGTGCTTCAATTGCTGCGCCTTCTGGGCATAATTCTGCATGGGGAAGAAAAATAATTTGTGGCATACCTTACCTCGTTAAACTTCGTCTACTGACTGCCCTTGCAGCGCTTTTTTGATTGATGCATCCATTCTGCGAGCAGCAAATTCGCTACTTGCATTGTCTACAGCTTCAATCGCTGCTTTAATTTCTGCAGGTGTTGTTGCGCTTTCACGTACGGCAACAAGTTTAGCAATTTCTGCTTTTAACGCACCTAATTCTTGTTCATCAAGTAATGCACTGTCGGTTGCGAGTGATGCTTCAAGCGCTTCAACAACGCGTAACGCTTCAACTTGCTGCTCTTTAAGCATACGCGCTTGCATGTCGTCTTTTGCGTTAGTCATTGACTCTTTAAGCATGTTTGCAACTTGATCATCCGATAAACCAAATGATGGTTTGACCTGAATTTCAGCTTGCACACCTGTTGACTTTTCCATTGCCGATACACTTAATAGGCCATCAGCATCTACTTTAAAGGTTACGCGAATATGCGCAGCACCGGCTGCCATGGCCGGAATACCTTTTAAGCTGAATTTTGCCAACGAACGACAATCGTCAACTAACTCACGCTCACCTTGTAATACATGGAGTGACATTGCAGTTTGACCATCTTTGAAAGTAGTAAACTCTTGTGCACGTGCAACAGGGATCGTGGTGTTACGTGGAATGATTTTCTCAACCAAGCCACCCATGGTTTCAAGACCTAGTGACAGTGGTAATACGTCTAATAGCAACATGTCTGAATCTGGCTTATTGCCAACCAGTACGTCTGCTTGTAATGCCGCACCGAGTGCAACTACGCGATCAGGGTCGATAGAAGTCAGTGGCTCTTTATCAAAAAATGCAGCAACTTGAGAGCGTACAATTGGCATACGAGTCGAGCCGCCAACCATTACAACTTGCAGCACTTCTTCGTTTTCGATACCCGCATCTTTAACCGCACGGCGACAAGAACGCAGTGTTTTCTTCACAAGGCCAAGAGCTAACTCATCAAACGTTTCGCGAGTAACTTCAACTTTGTGGCTTTGGCCATCAAACTCTAAGCCTACATTCACAGTTTGGTATTGGCTTAGTGCTTCTTTACACGCTTTTGCTTTATTGATGAATAAACGCAATACCGATGCAGAAAGCTCGCTCACACCTGTTTGCTTTTTGAAGTAATCAACTAATAGCGAGTCAAAATCATCACCGCCAAGGCTTGAGTCACCGCCAGTCGCAAGTACTTCAAATACACCTTGGTGTAAGCGTAAAATAGAAATATCGAAGGTACCGCCACCTAAATCGTATACGGCGATAATGCCTTCTTGGCCTGAGTCAAGGCCATAAGCTACAGCCGCAGCCGTTGGCTCGTTTAATAAACGTAAAACCTTGATACCAGCAAGCTCTGCGGCGTCTTTGGTGCTTTGACGCTGTGCATCATCAAAATAGGCTGGCACAGTAATAACTGCACCCATAATGTCTTGGCCTGCAAAGCTATCTTCTGCACGCAGTTTTAATGCTTTTAAAATTTCACTCGATGCAGTTACAGGGCTAATCGCACCTGCAACCGTGCTGATTGCTAACGAGCCATCATGCTCACAGAATTCATACGGTAGTTGACCATAGCTTTTTTCGATTTCGGCCTGAGTTTTACCTAAAAAACGTTTCACCGAAATTAAGGTGTTAGCAGGGTCTTGAGTGGCAGCTGCTGCCGCTCGTTCACCGACCACTATGCTATCAGCTTGGTATTGTACAACCGATGGTAGTATCGCATTACCTGCTAAATCAGTCAGTGTGCGTGCTTCGCCGCTTTGCACTGTTGCAACTAACGAGTTAGTTGTACCAAGGTCAATACCGACTGCTAATTTGTGCTCATGTGGTGCCGCGCTCTGCCCCGGCTCAGCAATTTGCAATAATGCCATAATGCTCTTTTAAACTCTTAAATAGCTGCTTTAAAACAACTAACGATTAATCATCAAATAAACTGTCTTCAATACGCTCTAGTTCATCGCGTAACTTATAAACAAACTTCAATTTACGAATATTGTCAGCGGCAGCTTGCCATTGTTGCTCATCATTACTTGCGAGCTGTTCGGCTAATTCGCTGCTGTATTGCTTATCGAGTTGTTTAATTTGCGCTTCAAACTGGGCAATTGCTGCATCAGGATCTGCGGCATTTTCAAGTTCTTCTAATTCTTCACGCAGTTCCATTTGCTGCATTAAGAATAGCGGGTCTTGTAATGTTTGTTGCTCGGCGCGAATATCAACACCAAGCTCGCTTAGCATGTACTCAGCGCGTTTTACCGGATGTTTTAAGGTTTGTAATGCATCATTGATTTCTGCTGCATTTTGCACAGCAAGTAATTTATCACGACTGCTAGAGCTTGCGTGGCGATCTGGATGAACTGCGCGTTGTAGCTCAAGGTAGTGTTTATTAATAGTCGCTAAATCAATGTTGTAATCTACTGGAATTGCAAATAACTCAAAGTAACGCATTACATAATCCAACTCGGTAAACAGGAAAGAACAAAGCCCTACATAGGCAGGGCTTCAAGCAAAGAAATTTTTTAAGCTTAAACGGTGAAGCTTTCGCCGCAACCACACTCATCGGCTTGGTTCGGGTTATTAAACTTAAACCCTTCATTCAAACCTTCTTTGGTGTAATCAAGCTCAGTACCATCAATGTAGACTAAGCTTTTGGCATCAACGATCACTTTCACACCACGGCTTTCAAAAATTTCGTCGCCGTCAGCTAACTCATCAACAAATTCAAGAACATAAGCAAGACCTGAACAGCCCGTCGTTTTAATGCCAACGCGTAGGCCAATGCCTTTCCCGCGATTTGCTAAAAATGATTCTACGCGGTTTGCTGCCGCATCTGTCAATGTCACTGCCATGAATTTATCTCTTACTTCGCTTGTTTGCTTTTGTAATCAGCAATTGCTGCTTGAATCGCGTCTTCTGCTAAAATTGAACAGTGAATTTTCACTGGCGGTAACTCAAGCTCAGCACTGATATCAGTATTTTTGATTGTTGCAGCTTCGTCTAATGTTTTGCCTTTTACCCACTCAGTTACAAGTGAAGAAGAAGCGATTGCGCTACCACAACCATATGTTTTGAATTTTGCATCTTCAATTACACCTTCTGGTGATACTTTGATTTGCAATTTCATTACGTCACCACACGCTGGTGCACCCACCATACCTGTTGCAACCGACGGATCATTTTTGTCTAAAGCACCCACGTTACGTGGATTTTCAACATGATCGATTACTTTATCACTATAAGCCATAATACTATCCTCACTACCTGCTAGCGGCGGCGATCACTAAATTAGTGATGCGCCCACTCAACTGAATCTAAATCAATACCTTCTTGATGCATTTCCCATAGAGGAGACATCTCACGTAAACGGCCGATCGAGTTTTTGATTAGTTCAACGGTGTAATCAATCTCTTCTTCAGTCGTAAAGCGGCCAATGCTGAAACGAATTGAGCTGTGTGCCAACTCGTCATTACGGCCTAATGCACGTAGTACATAAGAAGGCTCTAAGCTTGCTGAGGTACAGGCTGAACCTGATGAAACAGCAATGTCTTTAACAGCCATTAATAACGACTCACCTTCAACAAAGTTGAAGCTGATATTTACAATACCTGGAACTGACTGGCTTGGTTCACCATTAAAGTAAACTTCTTCCATATCAGCCATGATGCCATCAACCAAACGCTTACGAAGTGCGCTGATGTGTGCATGGTCTTTTTCGAAATCTTCTTTAGCGATTCTAAATGCCGCGCCCATACCAACTAACTGGTGAGTAGCCAATGTGCCTGAACGCATACCACGCTCATGACCACCACCGTGCATTTGTGCTTCTAAGCGAGCACGTGGCTTACGACGAACATAAAGTGCGCCTACACCTTTCGGGCCATATACTTTGTGGCCTGAGAACGACATAAAATCTACTTTTAACTGTTGCACGTCGATAAGTACTTTACCTGCGCTTTGTGCAGCATCTACGTGGAACATAATTTTGCGCTCACGGCACATTTCGCCGATTGTCGCGATATCTTGGATAACACCTAGCTCGTTATTTACGTGCATTACGCTCACAAGTACTGTGTCGTCACGCATTGCAGCTTCAAGCTTTTTAAGGTCAAGTAAACCGTTTTCTTCAACGTCCATATAGGTTACTTCGAAACCTTGACGCTCTAGTTCACGACACGTATCAAGTACTGCTTTGTGCTCTGTTTTAACAGTGATAACGTGCTTGCCTTTCTTTTTATAGAACTGCGCAGCACCTTTAATTGCTAGGTTATTTGATTCTGTAGCACCTGAAGTGAAAACAATTTCACGCGGGTCAGCGTTGATCAGATCAGCGATATCTGTACGTGCTTGATCAACCGCTTCTTCTGCTTGCCAACCAAAACGGTGTGAGCGTGATGCAGGGTTACCAAAATTACCGTCCATAGTCAGGCATTGCATCATTTCTTTTGCCACACGTTCATCAACAGGCGTGGTTGCTGCGTAATCTAAATAAATCGGTAACTTCATTTCTCTCTCCGCTTTCGTCAAGCTACAGTTGACAGCTTACTTGAATGTTTTCCAGTTGCTTAATTGCAGTGTTGATGCTGTTATCTTGGCGTGATGCGACTTCTTTCACATCTGACTTTTCAACCAATTCAGCAAGGGTAATACTATTTAAAAACTCTTCGATACGTGCGCTTAAGTCCGACCATAAGGTATGAGTCAAACAACGCATGCCGCTTTGGCAGCCACCCGTTGCGTTGTGGCAACGTGTTGCATCAACAGACTCATCAACGGCATTAATCACATCGCCGACAGAAATTTCGTTTGCTTCTCTACCTAATAAATATCCGCCACCTGGGCCACGCACAGAGGTCACAAGGCCATTTTTACGTAAACGGGCGAATAATTGCTCAAGGTAAGATAACGAAATCTCTTGGCGTTCAGAAATATCGGCAAGAGGCACTGCACCCACATTTGTATGTAGTGCAACATCCAACATGGCGGTTACTGCGTATCTGCCTTTTGATGTTAACTTCATGGAGCCCCCGATGTTACTGCACGCTAAGGTGTGCAAATTTTAATTACCAGACCAAAATAGTCAAGTATTATCACTTGATAAAAATTGATACTTGCCATTGATAAAACCGAATACTTGACAAAATTAGTCAAGTACTGGGTATATTGTAATTACCTGAGTAATTTAGTCAAGTATTATACTTATAACCTGTGATTATTTTATAGACTTATTAATGGAGGTAAGAATACCGCGTAAGATGTTCATCTCAGCTTCTTCTGGACGCGCGCGGTTAAATAAACGACGTAATTTAGTCATTACCATGCCAGGGTGTTGTTTGATAATAAACCCCGTGTCGTTTAGCGTTTGCTCTAAGTGCTCGTAGAACAGCTCAGTTTGCTTCGCATTTGGATAGGTTGCTTCGTCTTCTTCTTGTACTTTTGGCTGTTTATTTAAATAAGCCATACGTGTTTCATAACACAATGTTTGCACCGCCATCGCTAGATTTAGCGAGCTATATTCAGGGTTGGCAGGAATACATACGTGGTAATTACATTGTTGTAGTTCTTCGTTTGTTAAACCACTATTTTCACGACCAAATACCAGTGCAACAGGACCGTGCTCAGCTTCAGCTACTAATTTTTCACCACATTCACGCGGCTCAACCATAGGCCAAGATAATGTACGTGAGCGTGCACTGGTACCAATTGTTAAACTACAGTCAGCAATTGCATCTGCCAGCGTATCTACAACCACTGTTTTACCTAAAACATCAGTTGCACCGGCTGCAAGCGCACTGGCATGACTATCAATTTCACAAGCAGGATCAACAAGATATAAATTTGATAAGCCCATCGTTTTCATAGCACGTGCCGCTGAGCCAATATTACCAGAATGTGATGTGTTAACTAATACGATACGAATATCATCAAGTGTCATTGCGTTGTTACTTACTGAAAGTCAAAAATTGCGGGGATTATAACATGGCTGCAAGCGCTAGGCGATATGCTTTGAACGGTAAGCGGTAAGGCGCGATTTTACATCGCGCAATAATCCTATGACTCACAAAGAGGGTAAGAGGCGCTGCGCTTTAGAGGAACAAAAAAATCTGTGGTTTCCTCTTTATCTTCTCGTTCACTTCTCTTTGTGCATATTGTACAAAAACATTTGAACCACAGAGAACACAGAGGCGCTTCGCGCTACACAGAGAAATCCAAATGTTCACAAAGAGTGATAAGAGACGCTGCGCTTTAGAGGAAGAAAAAAATCTGTGGTTTTCTCTTTGTCTTCTCATTCACTTCTCTTTGTGAAGATTTTTTTCGCGCGAAAGAAATAAATTTCACGCCTACATCAAAGGCACCTAATCGCACAAAGAGGATAAGAGACACTGCGCTTTAGAGAAAACAAAAACATGATTATCGCTTCCTCTTTATCTTCTCATTCACTTCTCTTTGTGCATATTTTACAAAAACATATTTGAACCACAGAGAGCACAGAGGCGCTTCGCGCTACACAGAGAAAACAAAAACGTAATTACCACTTCCTCATTCTTTTCTCTTTGTGCACATATATTTGGTATTAACGTACTTCTTACGAGTTAGGCCTTGGGCAAAATGCTCAACCCGCAACACCATTCGACATCAAACTAATAGCTTACCGCTTGTAGTGCAATAGGATCCCCTTGCATTTCAACCCTGTACAAAAAACAACCTAATTTATTCGAGTTTATTGTTTACTTTACGCTAGAAATCGCTAGAATACGCCGGCTTAAAAATATTCGTTCTTTTACAACCCAAAGGTAATGCTATGCATCCAATGTTAAACATTGCGGTTCGCGCTGCGCGTAACGCAGGCAAAATTTTACTTCGCGCAAGTGAAGATTTATCAAAAGTTGATGTACAACAAAAAGGCACTAACGACTTAGTGACTAACATCGACAAAGAAGCTGAAGCCGCAATTCGTGACACTATTTTAAAATCTTACCCTGATCATTGTATCGTTGGTGAAGAGCTTGGTGAGCACAAAGGTAAAGATGCAGATTACCAATGGATTGTTGACCCACTTGATGGCACAACTAACTTCATCAAGGGTATCCCTCATTTCGCAGTATCTATTGCACTTAAAGTTAAAGGTCGTTTAGACCAAGCTGTTATCTATGATCCAATTCGCGGTGAATTATTCACAGCATCACGTGGTCAAGGCGCACAGCTTAACAGCAAACGTTTACGCGTAACTAAAACTAACGAGTTAGCAGGTTCTGTACTTGCAACTGGTTTCCCATTCAAACAAAAGCACCACTTAGACGCATACTCTGAAGCGTTTAAAGCGCTTTTCGTACATACTGCTGATATCCGCCGTGCAGGTTCTGCGGCATTAGATATGGCTTATGTTGCAGCAGGTCGTGTTGATGGTTTCTTTGAAATTGGCCTTAAGCCATGGGACACAGCAGCAGGCGAGCTTTTAGTTAAAGAAGCGGGCGGTATGGTTGTTGATTTCGCAGGTGGTATTAACTACAACCAAAGCGGCAACATCATTTGTGGTGCACCTAAGTTAACTCAAGCGATCATTCGTGAAATTCGCCCAGTGTTAACTGAGTCACTACTTCGCTAATAGCGGTTGTAATTATACCAAGCCGCAATATTACTCAATTAAGCGAATTGGTATCTAAAAAGGAGCTAAGGCTCCTTTTTTTGTGGCTGAAAATAATCGTTATCGAGTTTTATTTCTATGGCTTCACTTTCTTTAAACGGCAATTTAGCTAAGTCTTCAGCGAAGTAGCTAGCAAATAACTGTTCAAACTCGCCCGTGCTTTTCATCGTTGTCAGTCCTTTCATTAACACTTCAGCTAGTTCAGGCCTATGATTACTAACAAAAAAGTAAAATGCTGTTGGATAACTGATATATAAGTTTGGCACTATAACCAGCTCATCACTTTTCACTTGCTCTAGTTCAGAGATCACTTCAATGAACGAACGCGGAAAATAATCAACTCGTCCTCTGATCACTAAACTAAACATCGCTTGATAATTTGCCAGCGGCCTGACTGTTAGGCCATTTTGCGCAAGAATTTTTGTATCCGGCCAATCATGCCCTTGAATTGCCGTTAAAGGCGCTAAGTCTTGTTTAGTTTTTACTGATTCGAAAAGTGGTAAAAATGCACGTTTCGTTAGTAGAGCTCGCTTACCAATATAACCCTTGAACAAAGGCACAGGTACTGCAATGGCAAGGTGTTCTCGCTCAGGGCTTGTCATGCTCCAAAATATATCTGCTTGCTTTGCATCAAGCATCAGTAAGGTACGTTGTTGATGAGGGTGTACTAATACCTCATTAATTTCTGCTTGGTAATTACCAGCACGTAAAGCCGCTGCCAGTAATTCATGAAGATAATAATCACGCTTGTAGAGCGGGCGCTGTTCAATCGCTAAATTCACCACATTTTTTGCTTCTGTGGTAAGGCTGTATCCTAGGCTAAGCAATACTAAAATTGCGCTACATAGTCGCTTCATTGTTATTTTTTGATAGTGTTTTTTTTAAGCTACACCTACTCAAATGTAGACACAAGCAAAACTTACTAAACTTAAATTTTCTTCATAGTCCGACAGATGCACTGTCATCTTTCGCACAACTAAGGCGCACAACAGCTGGTGCTGGTCGCCTTCTTTGGCAAACAAATAAATGGCTACTTTGATAACGCTTAGCTTCTTTTTTTGCATCTGTCGCCAGCGCAGCTACCTGATGACTATTAATACATAGCTCTAAATCTGGCTTAACTAACCCTATCGATAGTGTAAGTAAAGGCACAAACTGCTTTTTACCTTCTCGATTACTTGCCCAATAACCCCCTTGCTCAATATGTTCTGGGGTGAAAAAGGCGCGAGATTGGTGCTCAAATTTATTAATGATGTCATGGCATACTTGCTCTGCATCATTTTTATCAAACACGACCATAAAATCATCCCCGCCAATGTGTCCCACAAAGCCTTTACTCGTGCTGCACGCCTCGACAATAACCTCAGCAAGCAGCTTTATTACGCTATCACCACTGGCGTATCCGTACAGATCATTGAATTGTTTAAAGTGGTTTAAATCAACATAGGCTAGCGAGAACGGATAATTATTGCGAAGCCTTAGCTCAATTGCTTCGTTAATCGCGACATTACCCGGCAGCATTGTAAGCGGGTTAGCATGTTGTGCATGGCGGATTTTTTCTTCAGTAATGTGCTTTAAAATATTACGTAGGGGTGCCAATCCTAAGTATTCACCACTTCGGGTGATCACAATGTGGCGTCGAATATCAAACTCAAATTCGGTAATTTGCTGACTCACCGTATCGAGTAACTCGTTTTCGTCTACCACTAACGGCTGTTTATCCATTAAAGAAGTAACGGGTTGCTTATCATAAAGCGCATGCCCATATGGGGCAGCAAATACTTCGGTAAGTTGATCTCGGTGTAATAAACCAACAGGAATATTATGCTCTAGTACCGCAAGGCTCGTTAAGGTTTTATCTTGCTCAAAAATTTTATGAGCATCTTTACAGCGGGTTGTTGATTCAATACTTGCATGTTCAACGGCTAACCAGCCAATCGCCATAGACTGTTCAAAATTACTTTCAGTATCTGATGATTCTAAATGCTTTAGGCAGTGAATATTGATTTCGTAACTGGGCTGTAAACTTGGCCTTTCTAACAAAAAGCCTTGTGCATGCTGTACCCCTAAACTTTCGAGTAAGCGAAGCTCCTCTACACGCTCAATGCCTTCTGCTATTACTTGCGTATTGGTTGCTTTAGCAAGCTCAATAATAGACTTTAAAAATTCTTTTTTAACCACACTCTGGTCGCAATGATCAATAAAGTAGCGGTCTATTTTTACAAATTCAGGACATAACTCAGACCATTGTTTTAAGCCCGAATAGCCGGCGCCTAAATCATCAATTGCAATCGAAAAACCTAGCTCACGATAATGTGCAATAGTCTTTAACAATAAAAAGCCATCATCGACTTTTTCTTGCTCTGTAACCTCGATAACCACACGATTAGCAGCTAAACCGAAGTGCTCAACAAGGTGCAAAGTTTCACCTTTTGGATGACACGGATCGAGTAAAGTTTTAGGGCTTACATTTAAGAATAACTTACCTTGTAGGTTAAGCTTAACAAAGTTCTCAATCGCTTTACTGCGGCAAAGTAACTCTAACTCAGAGATTTTATGACAAGCAATGGCTTCGCTGAACAATGCACTAGGCATTTCTAACTCAGAATCTTTAGGCCCACGACTTAACGCCTCATAGCCCAAAATATGTTGATTAGAAATATCAAAGATAGGTTGAAACAAGGTTTCAATTGCACTGTTATCTAAGATCTGCTGTAGTTGTGCGCTCACCTTACACCTAGCATCAGTAATACAAATAGGCGACTAAATTAGCAACCTTGTATGACAATTTTATGGCAAGGCTATGACTAGCAATGACTACTCAGCAGCAATCATTTCTATCTGCTTGATGCGTGCAAAACTATCAATCATTTTTAACTTTGCGTGTTGGTAATCACTCTGTGCTAAATCTGCTTGTTGAGTTAGTGTATAGACCGCAAGTGGATTAAGTAATAACTTTTGTGCGTGGTAGCAACTCGGCGCTGAGAATTCAGGTAGTTTGGGGAGCTCTTCTTGAGACCCGCCATTTTCTATCTCTATATGTTGCTGTTTAATCATGGCAATTTGCGCCATAACGTTTAGACTTTCTTCGCATTCTGGCAGTTGCTCTTTAAGATTTACAAACAACTGCTTTGATGAGCCGATTAAAGTTGTTACTGAGTCACTTATCTGCGTTGGCGTAGATTGGCTTTGTAATAAACTGACTACATGCCAAGCTAGGTTTTGATACATATCTAATTGCTGTCGCACATCACCACTTGTATTGCTGCTGCTTTCAGGCTGCTGGGGTGATGGTTCTTCTGTACATGCAACAAGCAAACAAAGTGAACACGCGCTCAGCATTAGCTTTTTCATAAGTTTTCTCATAAATAACAGTATATTACCGCCTCGTCATTTAATTTATCTTTGCAAGTGAGTGAATGAGATGCCTTCAAGTAAAAGCAACGCAAACTAACTAAGCAAGGCCTCTCGCTAATAGCATTTATAAATGCAATAACGCTTCAGCAGTAGACTCATTTGTAATGAGGGAATTGATCATACCAGACTCTATTGCCCCGGCAATGGCTGGAACCTTGTTCTGCCCTGCAGCAATTCCTATTACATGTTTGTCTCGACGAGTAGACAAAGCAACGCTCGTTACACGCTGGTTTATGTCAGATTGAACGAGTTTACCATTACTATCAAATATCCAACTTATTACTTCACCTGTGGCACCCATAGCCTCAAGTGCCGCAAGCTCATGTTGTGTAATAAACCCATCTAAATGTAAAGGGGAGTTTATCCCCAAGTCACCAACCCCGACAAAATATACATCTGCTTGTAGGGCGAGCTCATGAACATTTTTTACATGCGTCAGCTGTTGCCATTGAGCTTTATCTGCTTGCGTACTAGCAATAACAGGAACAGGCATAGGAAAATGTCTTGCCCCTAAACGCTCTGCAACATGAATAGCAACATCATAACGACTAGCAGAACCATCCTGCGCTATGTTTCCAACCAACGAGACAATACGGTGCTGAGGGCACTGCATATTTGTAAGTTCATTAGTGCAAGCACGTAAGGCTCGTCCGGTCCCAAAAGCAATCGTCTTAGCTTGTCGGCTTTTTGCGTACCGTTCAATTTCAGCTGCACCGGCTTGTGAAAGACCCACTACAGAATCAGCATCACCCGGCACACTTGGAACCACCTCACACTTGAGTAAGCCGAAGCGTTGTTGAAGTAAATCAGCCAGTTCCATGCAACGTTTAATTGGGTGTTCAAGTCGGACTTTTATTAACCCTTTTGATACGGCCATTGCCACTAATCTTTGCGCAGATTGTCGAGATGTATTGAGCTGTTTAGCGATCTCGTCTTGTGTTTTTCCTGCAACATAATAAAGCCAACCAGCTCTGGCTGCTTCCTCTAATTTTTGGTTTTCAGTAATAGGGGGCAAAGCCATTATTTATACCTGTTTTGGCCATTAATGAAAAAATTAACAGTAAAATGATTCACTGCACCAATCTATTCGTTTTTGCTATTTTTGCAGATTAACATACAGAATCAGGCTTATTGGTATCAAACCCAACTATGCGCCAGCTATTATTGAGTTCTGGCTACTGATTTAAAAGATACCATAAATTTTAATAACATAGCCTGTTTTAAACTTAATAGTATTACTACTCTAAAACAAAATTCAGGGTTCAAGGAAGTATTAGACATGATTTCTAACCTATTTTTTACAGAGTAACCACCAAGCAACGATTAAATAAAGCCTTACTGAACAACAAACACAGTGCGGTAAAACTTAAAAAAACAGCACGTTAACTTATAAATCGTGCTGAATTTTATTGGTTTTGCAAAAAACTAGCGGGATATTTCTTAACTATTTTTTACAGCCATCTATTGGCACGCAATATAAAGCTAGAGATTAGAAGTTAAAACTCAGCTGTAAACCCGCAATGATGGCATTCTCTTCTTCGCGATCACCATTTGGATGAATAATGAATTGAACACTTGGCATCAACTCAATCGCAGGCGTAATTGCATAATTGTAGTTAAGCTCAATCGGGTATTCATGACTACGCACATTAAAATCACTATTTATATGATTTACATTATATTTATGCTGTGCATCAGTTAACTCTTTACTGACGCTGTTTCGCCCAATAGCTAATCCAATACGGTCATTAGGGCGACTAGCATATGGCGCTGTAATAAACCCTCCTATCGCGATCACTTCACCCACTGCGCTAATACTACTATCTGCATGAATCATACTCGCAAATACCCGTAATCCACCACCTGATGGGTTGCGTGTTATTTGCTGTTCAAGGTTAAAATAAAATGCGTTATCCGTATCTTCAATCGCAACAGCATCAATAGTCGAACCGGCCGGAAAGCCTGCTTCATTTACAAGCTTGGCTTTATCTAAGCTGCTACGCACGACACCAACTCGGTAATCCCCTTGCAAGCCATGCCCATAGTTCACTTTATATTCTAACTCTCCCACCACGGTGGTGCCGTCAATACCACCTGATGTATGCAGCTTCAACCCTTGGTTCAACGACATTACTTGTGGGTTTGCATCGTAGCTACCTATTTTAAATAATAAGTTATCCGATAACTTATACGTTAATTGCGCCCCTAAAGTACTCAATGGATCACCATACCAACTACTACTCAAATAATTAGATGAACCACCACTGCAAAATGTTAAATGTTGAAAAGCGCAGCTCATAGCAAAAAAATCAGCGCTTGGATAAATTCGACCAACTTTAATACTGAGCTGATCATCGAACAGCTGTTGAGTTAATGAAAATTGTGTGAGACGAGTTACATTTCCTCGACCATAAATTTGCTGTGATTGAAGTAATGATGGAATACCTGCCTTGTTGTTTATTAGCTCACCATTTCGATTTGTAATTTCTACTTTAAACTCAGCCCCAGACCAACCAAAAAGCTTTTCAAGATCAATATATCCACCAACAAAAAATTGGTCAGCATAAGCCACCTCATTATCAAGACCGCCTTTCAAATTATGAGCAACCTGATTGAAATAGCCTAAACGAAAATCCATACCTCGCTGCGACAATTCAGATCGTGCCCCGCTCCAGTCACCTGTTATATATTTTTGTGCATCAAATGTTTCAGCCCCATGACTTGTAAAAGAACTTAAAACCAAAATCGCTGACATTGAAGGAATTAAACGTCGCTTTTTCACTGAACAACGAAAAAATAACATTTTTGATTTCTGTGTTACTGCAATCGATTGATTGTTATCCATGTATGTGTTCTCCATTTTAATTACGCTCGAGTGCTCTAAACTCATCGCCAAATTGTTACTACCACCTTTCACTTTGAGCAAACAAACACTAATTGAGCATATTCCCAACACATATAATATTTGTCAATAAAAACAGCAAGAGCTTGCCAAACATCGAAATGACTAATAACAGTATAAAATCACTAAAAAACAACATTAAGTCAGTTAAATATCACTAGAGTTATGATGAATGATGAACCTCCCTCTTTATCCACTCATTAACTTATTATTGACAAAACAATACACCAGTAGGATTATGCCCAAAGGCAACAACAATGCCCAAACAAATTATTTACCATGGAGTAGGTAATTTATTACAGTTGAATTAGACGCGTTGATCCATAACACACACCTTGTTTGAGTCGAGGTTTTCATATTTTTAGGAAGTTTTAATAAAAAAGAATCCCTTTAAAGAACATTAAAGAGCAGCACGTCATATGACTAACAGGGACAAGTACTTATGAAAAGTAATCAGGTCGATTTAAAAGGATTAGAAGAGGAACAATTACCGATTGCACAACACAAACTCAAAGGATGGAAGCACTTTTTAGGTCTATATGCAGGTGAACACGTAGCTGCAACGGAGTTTGTATTTGGTGCAACATTTGTCGCACTTGGCGCAACCATGACAGATATCCTCCTTGGATTACTGATCGGTAATATTCTTGCTGTATTGAGTTGGACGCTCATAACAACCCCCATAGCTGTAGAAACACGTTTAAGTTTATATACCTACCTACAAAAAATTGCTGGTGACTCGATGACCCGGCTATACAACTGGGCGAATGTAATTATATTTACTGTTATTTCTGCAGCCATGATTACAGTTTCTGCGACCGCAGTCCGCTTTGCTTTAAATATTCCGGCTCAACTTAACTGGTATCCAACTAACTCTTTATTTGTCATGGTTGTACTGGCTGTAGGGATCATTGTTGTACTTGTTGCCATGTATGGTTTTAACGCCGTATCACGCTTTTCAGGTATTTGCGCTCCTTGGTTATTCGTGATGTTTATAAGTGGTCCATTAGTGCTTATGCCAGAGCTTGCAAATGCTGTTATTGGCCAAACAGTCGTCTCTAGCTGGGGAGACTTTATGCATATTGGCAGCATCTCTGTTTGGACGGGTCTTGATGCCAATGGTGAACCCGGAATTGGTTTACTCGAAGTTATAGGCTTTTCTTGGGCTGCAAATACAATTACCCATTTTGGCTTAATAGACATGGCTCTTCTGCGCTATGCAAAGAAAAAAAGTTATGGGCTATGTACCTCTGCAGGCATGTTATTTGGGCACTATATAGCTTGGATCTCTGCAGGTATTATGGGCGCGGGAACTGCAGTTCTAGTGAAAAAGTCTATTGTTGAATTGGATCCGGGCGATGTTGCATTTCACGCACTAGGCTTATCTGGGTTAGTGATCGTTATTGTCGCAGGATGGACAACTGCAAATGCCAACTTATATCGTGCAGGCCTTGCTGCTCAAGCTATTTTTAGTAATCAATCTCGAACTAGAACCACATTTTTAGTAGGTATAGTTACAGTCATCATTGCATGTTTTCCGTTTGTATTTACCAAACTATTGCCATTATTAACCTATGCAGGTCTCTTAGTTGTACCTGTGGGCGCTATTGTATTTGCTGAGCACTTCTTATTTCCAAAACTTGGGTTAACTCGCTATTGGGTAACATACAAACAGCTTCAGCACAGCTCTGCGGCTGTTTTATCATGGGCTCTGGGACTCGTCTTTGGCTTTACGTTGAATGCGATAGACATTATGCCTTTTTACTACTTATTCATCCCAACATGGATATTTAGCATCATCGTTTATATCCAGTTAGCTAAAAGATACGGAGCTGCTGATTCATACCCAGAACAAGAAGCTGAACTTGCTGCGTTTGATACACGTGTAAAAGAATTTCATGCAGAGCAAGCAGCTAAAGAGCCTCATTTCGCCATTGATCAGCGTGGATTTACCAAACTATTGTCAACACTTGCGTGGTTAAGCTTAGGTGTAACGATAGCACTGGCTACTAAAACCATGTTCTTTTCACCTGATATCAGTTCATACGAGGCTAACCGAACATTATTTTTTAACATTGGATTTGCCTGCACAATTATCTATTTTGCTACAGCTTACTGGGCGATGCATCGTAGAAACCATTTTCAGCCAGCAAGTTTAAGGAGCTAAGATATGGACGTAATTTCACTACAGCAATCTACGTTGAGCTCATTACCGACCACAGTGGCAGTCCCAGAATATGACCGCCAAGCATTGCAATCAGGTATCGTTCACGTAGGGGTGGGTGGATTTCATCGCTCACACCAAGCTTTCTACACTGATAACTATATTAACCGTAGTGATGATTTACGCTGGGGTATATGTGGTGTTGGTTTACGTGAAGCAGACCGCTTAGTAAAACAACATCTAGAATCACAAGACTACCTTTACTCAATTTTGACGAAGCACCCTGATGGACATACGCAAGTGCAAGTTATTGGCTGCATGACGGATTTTCTAATGGCCCCTGACGACCCTGAAGCAGTCATTAGTAAAATGGCTGCTGACGAAACGTATATTGTATCATTAACTATTACCGAGGGAGGATATAACTACGATCCATCTAGCGGTGAATTTGACTTTACTAACCCTGATATTCAGCATGATTTAGCTAACCCAGATAAACCTAAGCTTATCTTTGGTTATTTGGCTGCAGCATTAGCACGTCGACGAAAAACCGATAGGCCGCCATTTACCATTCAGTCATGCGACAATATCCAACACAATGGCGACATTACTCGAAAAATGCTTGTTACTTATATTCGAGCATTCGATCACGAACTTGCCGATTGGGTCGAAAGCCATGTTTGTTTCCCCAATGCCATGGTAGATAGAATAACTCCAGCAACGGATCAAAGCGACTTAGCACTTGCTAAGAATTTGGGCATTATTGATAAATGGCCTGTTACTTGTGAACCATTTCATCAATGGGTGATTGAAGACAAGTTTAGTCAACAACGCCCAGCATGGGAACTTGTTGGTGCCCAGATTGTAGATGATGTAACACCTTACGAAACGATGAAGATTCGCCTACTTAATGCTAGCCATTCAGTGCTTGGCATTTTAGGTTCTTTACGCGGCTATCAAACTATTGAACAAGCAATCTGCGATCCTTTGTTCACTAAGCTTATAACCGAGTTTATGGATAGCGAAGTCACACCTATTTTAGATGCCGTACCGGGTATTGACCTTAGTGACTATAAAAAAACACTAATTGCCCGTTTTGCAAATCCAAACATCAAAGATAGCCTTACAAGAATTTGCTCACAAAGCGCAGCCAAAGTATCTACTTTTTTGGTACCAACAATTATGGAAAACCTCAAAAACAACGGTAATACTGCTATTGCGAGTTTAGTTATTGCTGGATGGTGTTTATATAGTGATACGCATTTAACCCAACAAGGAGAGCCTTTAGAGATCATCGATGATATGGCTGAAACATTACAACAGGCTGCTCATGCATCGCGAATTTCCCCGCTCGCTTTTCTGGAGCAACCGAGCATTTTTGGCGCACTTGTTGAAAACACGTCATTTTGTAATGAATATAAATCTTACATTAGTAAGCTCTATGCAGGTGTGGCTATTGAGCACATTATAGTATCACTACTAGATCAGGCTCAGGCGAAGCAAGTTTATAATTAGGCGATAAAACGCAATTAGTGACTAGTTTTGTCACTTGAATGATTAAATATCATTGCCAGTGTATATAAAAACAAAAAACCGCCCTAAATTTAGGGCGGTTTTTCTTTTTAACACTCAGTTAAGGCATAGGATCGAGATCCGCACCTTCTTTTTCAATTACTTCTGGAATTAAGTCTTCTTTACTTACACCCATTGCAATTGCTACAGCTGAAGCAACATACACAGATGAATAAGTACCGATGAATACACCAAATAGTAATGCAGTTGCGAAACCGTGGATCGTTTGACCACCCCAGCCAAATAACGCAATCAATACTAAGATAGTTGTGATTGATGTTACTAAGGTACGGTTTAACGTTTGCGTTAATGAAATATCGATAATTTCAATGGTGTCATCAATACGCACTTTACGGAAGTTTTCACGGATACGGTCAGAAACAACGATGGTATCGTTAAGTGAGTAACCTATTACCGCCAAGATTGCCGCAAGAATCGTTAAGTCAAACTCAAGACCTAGTATTGAGAATAAGCCTAATGTAATGATAACGTCGTGTAATAGTGCTGATACCGCACCTACCGCAAAACGCCATTCAAAACGAAACGCAACGTAAATTAAGATACAGATAAGTGCAGTTAACATGGCAAGGCCACCCTGCTCTTTTAGATCTTCACCAACACTTGGGCCAACAAACTCGATACGACGCATTTCTACTGTCGGCTCAACTTTTTGTAATGCCGTAATGATTTGGTTACCAATCACTTCTGCTTTTACGCCAGCACCTTGTGGAGCAAGACGAACTAGAATCTCTTTACTTGAGCCAAACAGCTGCACCGAGAAATCTTCAAAGCCGCTTTCTGTGATTGCATCACGTACTTCTTTAAGATCAGGTGCTTGAGTAAAGCCCACTTCAACAGCAGTACCGCCTGTGAAGTCGAGGCCGAAATTTAAGCCTTTAGTAAAAAAAGATACGAAAGAAGCCAAAATCAACAAAGTTGATAATGTCATGGCAAACTTTCTTAACTTCATAAACGGGAGTGTTTTACCACCGAGTTTTAAAATTTGCATGCTGACTCCTAAATCGACAACTTATCAATACGCTTACCGCCAATGAATAAGTTGATTACCGCACGGGTACCAACAATGGCTGTAAACATAGAGGTGATAATACCAATCGCAAGTGTTACTGCGAAACCAGCAATAGGACCAGTGCCCACTGCAAATAGGATCACTGCTGCGATAAGCGTTGTGATATTAGCATCGAAAATTGTGCTAAATGCGCTGTCGTAACCAAAATGAACCGCTTGTTGAGGACTACGACCATCTTCAAGCTCTTCACGGATACGTTCAAAGATAAGTACGTTAGCATCAACCGCCATACCTACAGTTAATACGATACCTGCGATACCTGGTAGCGTTAAAGCAGCACCCGGAATAAGCGACATTACACCGACAATCAATACTAAGTTGGCACCCAGAGCGATGTTCGCCACCATGCCGAAACCTTTGTAATAAAAAAGCATAAATACAAGCACAAACACGAAACCTAGCACAACCGCAGTCATACCCGCTTCAATGTTCTCTTGACCTAAGCTTGGACCTACCGTGCGTTCTTCAACAATTTGAATCGGCGCAACAAGTGCACCGGCACGAAGTAATAAGCTCAGGTTATGTGCTTCAGCTGGATTATCGATACCAGTAATACGGAATGAACGGTCAAGGCGGGCTTGAATCGTCGCCACGTTAATCACTTCTTCAACTTTAATAGGTGGAAGTGCTTTACCGTTTTCATCTGTTTTACCTGATGGCTTATATTCAATAAATACTGTGGCCATGCGTTTGCCGATAGCACGTTTAGTGAACGCATTCATTTTTGCGCCACCTTTGCTGTCTAGCGTAATACTAACCTGTGGACGCTGATACTCATCCATACCAGATTGCGCACCAGTAATGTGGCTACCTTCAAGGATGATGCGTTGCTTAAGTACCACTGGGTATCCATCACGTGCCATGATCACTTCAGTACCTGGCGGTACACGACCTTGTAAAGCGGCACCTGCATCGGCATTTTCGTCAACTTCACGGAATTCAAGCGTTGCTGTTGCACCTAAGATTTCTTTAGCGCGTGCAGTATCTTGTACACCCGGAAGTTGCACAATAATACGCTCAGCACCTTGGCGCTGTACGTTAGGCTCTGCAACACCGATTTGGTTAATACGGTTACGAATAATCGTTTCGTTTTGTTTGATAGCATAATCGCGAATTTCTTTTAGCTTTTGCTCGCTCATGCTGGCAAAAAAAGCGTTATCACTGCTGCTATCATCAATGTATACGTTTAACGGGTAACGAGTAGATAAGAAGCGCTCTGCGGCATCTTTGTCTTCTTCGTTACGCATCTCAACACGTAGACGCTCACTACCTGCTACTCTACGAATAGTGCGATAACGTAGCTTTTCTTCACGTAAGTCACTTTTGAAATCTTGTTCCATTTGCTCAAGCTGAGTATCAACCGCCGTCGCCATGTCGATTTCCATAGTAAAGTGAACACCACCGCTTAAATCTAGGCCTAGCTTCATCGGGTTACCACCCAATGCTTTTAACCACTCAGGTTGAGCCGGAGCCATATTGATTGCAGAGATGTAATCTTCACTAAGGGAATCACGCAGTATATCTTGCGCTTTTAGTTGCTCTTCAACATTCTTAAAACGAACCAGGATTTGTCCGTCTTCAAGTTTGCTTGATTTAACAGTAACGTTATGTTCTTTGAGGGTCGCATTTACTTTATCGAGTACGCTGAGGTCAGCATCAGTACCTTTAGTGCCTGATACTTGTATGGCCGGGTCGCGGCCATACAAGTTAGGTGAGGCATACAGAATACCAACGACTAACACAACAAGAACAAGTAAATACTTCCATAATGGAAACTTGTTTAACACGTGTGAGTCCTTATTTTTATTGTTATAGCGACTTCATAGTGCCTTTTGGCAATACTGCAGAAACAGCTGATTTTTGTACTGTTACTTCTGCTTGGTCGTTTAATGAAATCACGATGAAGTCTTTGTCATCAGCGATTTTAGCGATCTTACCTACTAAACCACCTTGCGTTAGTACTTCGTCGCCTTTTGCCATTGCACTCATCAGGGCTTTATGCTCTTTTACACGTTTAGCTTGAGGGCGGTAAATTAAGAAATAAAATACCAAACCGAAAATACCCAACATGATTAGCATTTCCATGCCACCACCTGCTGGTGCTGCACCTGCCGCACTTGCGTGGGCGTTTGAGATGAATAAACTCATTTCACTTCCTCTTTAATTTTTCTAAAAATTTAATCTGATGTATCTGCAAGCTCTGGCACTTCTTGGCCGCGGCGTGCATAAAAATCTGCAACAAATTCGTCTAGTTTGCCATTACTGATGGCATTACGTAAGCCTTCCATCACGCGTTGATAATAACGTAAGTTATGAATCGTGTTTAGACGTGCGCCTAAGATTTCATTACATTTATCAAGATGATGCAAGTATGCACGTGAATAGTTTTTACACGTATGACAATCACACTCAGGATCCAGTGGGCCCGTGTCTGTTTTATGTACTGCATTACGGATTTTAACAATGCCACCCGTTACAAATAAGTGACCATTACGGGCATTACGTGTAGGCATTACACAGTCAAACATATCGATACCACGGCGAACCGCTTCAACTAAGTCTTCTGGTTTACCAACCCCCATTAAGTAACGAGGCTTATCTTCCGGCATTTTGTAAGCACAGTGATCAAGGATATTGATCATCTCGTTTTTCGGCTCACCCACCGATAAACCACCTAATGCATAACCATCAAAGCCAATTTCTTCTAGGCCTTTTTGTGATTGTGCACGAAGCTCAGGGTACATGCCACCTTGGATAATACCAAATAGCGCTGCAGGGTTATCGCCATGACCTTCTTTTGAGCGTTTAGCCCAACGAAGTGATAACTCCATAGAATCTTTAGCTTCTTTTTCAGTCGCTGGGTATGGCGTACACTCGTCAAAGATCATCACAATATCAGAGCCTAAATCGCGCTGAACTTGCATCGCTTTTTCTGGTGAAAGCATGATCTTTTCACCATTAACTGGTGAGCTGAACATCACGCCTTCTTCAGTGATTTTACGCATTGCGCCTAAGCTGAATACTTGGAAACCGCCTGAGTCAGTAAGAATTGGGCGATCCCAATTCATAAAGTCGTGTAAGTCACCGTGTTGCTTAATGATTTCTGTACCAGGGCGCAGCATTAAGTGAAAAGTATTACCTAGGCAAATTTGCGCGCCAGTGTCTTTCACTTCGTCCGGCGTCATACCCTTAACGGTGCCGTATGTGCCTACAGGCATAAATGCTGGCGTTTCTACAACACCACGTTCAAAAATCAAGCGGCCGCGGCGCGCTTTACCGTCAGTGCGGTCTAATTCAAATTTCATATTATCCTCAGTGTCGGAAAAACAGTCCAACAAGCTATAATTTAACCGCTCGATTCTACCCTGTTTGCAGCTTTATTACTATTAATTGGGCTAAATTCGAAAATAAAAAGCCCAGTAAAAAAACTGGGCTTTTTAAAATCTAAACTGTCGTTATTTTCGCGTTAAGAACATGGCATCGCCATAACTAAAGAAACGATATTTTTGCTCTATTGCGGTATGGTAGGCACCCATGATGTTTTCTTGGCCAGCAAACGCACTGACTAACATGATCAAGGTTGATTCTGGTAAGTGGAAATTTGTCACCATAGCATCAACCACGTTGAACTGATAACCCGGGTAGATGAAGATATCGGTATCACCAAAGTAAGTATCAAGTTTGCCGCCGTGCACTTTAGCAGCAGATTCTAACGAGCGAACTGAGGTAGTCCCAACGGCTATTACGCGACCACCTTTTGCTTTCGTTTCGGCTACCGCTTTAACCACATCATCAGGTACTTCGATGTATTCTGAGTGCATGACATGCTCATCAACTGAGTCAACACGCACAGGCTGAAATGTCCCCGCACCTACATGCAAAGTCACAAACGCCATGTTTATACCTTTGTCTTTTAGTGCCGTCATTAACTTGTCATCAAAGTGCAGGCCTGCCGTTGGTGCTGCAACAGCACCTGGCTTTTCACCATAAACAGTTTGGTAGCGCTCGCGGTCTGATTCGTTATCAGGACGATCAATGTAAGGTGGCAAAGGCATGTGACCAATGTCATTTAAGATATCTAATACATTTTCGTCTTTGGCAAATTCAAGCTCAAAAAGCTCGCCATGACGTGCAACCATGATAGCTTCGGCTTTACCTTCAAGAATAATTTTTGAGCCAGGTTTTGGTGATTTACTTGCTCGAACATGGGCAAGTACCCGATGTTCGTCAAGCACACGCTCAACTAATACTTCAAGTTTGCCACCCGACTCTTTTTGCCCGAACATACGTGCAGGAATTACTTTAGTATTGTTGAAAACGAGTAAATCATTTTCATTAACAAGTGATAAAATATCACTAAACACTTTATGTTCCACTTTCCCTGATGGGCCATCAAGGGTCAGCAAACGGCTGCTAGTTCGATCTGCTTTAGGAAAACGAGCAATTAATTCATCTGGAAGGTCAAAGCTAAAATCAGCTACGCGCATGGAGCATATCTCTCATTAATAAAAACGCGCCAAGTTTACTCTGATACGCCCACTACCTCAAGCAAAGGCCAAATAACCGCTTTTAGGTAAAGTTTGCTTGTAGATTAGGCAAAATGTCATTATTCTAGCTTATTCACTAAACATGGGTTCGTTAAGAGGTAGTAGCGCCATGGCAAAGCAGTTAAAACTGCTAATTTTGAACGCTAGCGTTGCAGAACGTGAGACGATAAAGTCTACGCTCAATAAACTAAATGTATTTCAGTTTATCGAAGCAAGCGACTCTCAGGACGCGTTAAAAATACTCAAAAGCCACCCGGTGGACATTATTATTACTGGCCTTGAGGTTGGTAAAATTGATGGTTGGCGCTTTTCACGTATGATCCGCTCTGGATTGTTAAAAACACCTAAAAACACGCCTATCCTATTAACACCTCCTATATACTGCGAGCGCATTGCCGAAACCACTGCGCGAAGCTACGGTATTGATGCCGTATTGCCATTCGAACGCCAAGATATGTTACCGCAAGTACTTGCCAATGTACTTTCAACCCATTTAGAAAAAAGCAGTCGCCTAAACTTACTGCTACTCGAAACAGACAGCCGCAAAGCACAAGATATAAGCAAACAACTAAAACTTAGCTTTGCGGTAACGCATACCACCTCAACTAAAGCGACGCTTGCAACATACTTACAGCATAAGTTTGCGATTGTTTTGATTGATGCCACTGAGTCACATTCTGATACTGCAGCTGGACTCATCAGCGAAATTTTGCAACATAATCCAAAACAAGCAATCGTAACCATTATTGATAATAATGATGCTGACTACGCTGAACAGTTATTATTATCGGGTGTGACCGACTTTATCCGTGCACCTTATGATCAATCACTGTTAAGTAAGGTGTGCGATCATGCTGCCCGACGCGAAGATTTTATGGTCAGCTATGCTGAGTTTGCGCAAAAGGTCGAACAGCTAAGCCAAAGCCAAAGTCGCTACAAAGAACTGTTTTCAGCGCACCAACGAATTTTATTGCATCTTAATACGGTCGTTCTTGAATTTGATCAGCACGGTAATATTCGCTTCATTAATCCTGCTTGGGAAAGCCTTACTGGTTATGGCATAAAATCAAGCTTATCAAAGTCACTCACAGATTTCTGTCTTCCAGAGTGTCAAACCAAGTTACAAAATACAATTCAAAGTATTTTGCATGGTGGCGAGCAACAACAACAAGTTGAAATACAACTTAAACACAAAAATGGCAATGCAATTTGGGTCGAGTGCCGCTTACAACTGATTAAAAATAGCCAAAACTCGGCTACGATCACTGCAACCATTGATAATATTCATGAACGAAAACAAGCTGAACTTCAGCTTCGCCATTTAGCTTTACACGATACACTCACAGAGCTGCACAATCGTTATTACTTTGACCAACAATTACAGCGTATTTGCCAAGAGAAATACACTAATGACGATATTGAGCACGCACTTATTTATATCGATTTAGACCACTTTAAGATTATTAACGACAGTAAAGGCCATCAACAAGGCGATATTGTCTTAAAAGAGGTTGCCCAGCTATTTACCGCTAACATTAGCGAAGAGCATTTGATTTGTCGTATTGGCGGTGATGAATTTGCTGTTATCTTAAAAAATACCAACTTACTTGATGCACACTTAGTTGCTGAGAGCATTTGCGTTGCTATTGAAAAACACCAATTTCACTCTGAAGGGCAAATATACTCAATTAGCTGCTCTATTGGTTTGACACAAATTACAGCACAGAATAATGATCCCAGCGAATGCTTAAAACAAGCAGATATCGCGCTTTATGTGGCAAAAAGTTTGGGCCGAAACTTAGTCCACTGTTATTCCAAAGAAGACAGTAACCACAACAGCCTACAAGTTGGTTTAGAGTGGGGGCACAGTATTCGTCAGGCTCTTCAACAAAATGCCATCGAGCTTCATTATCAGCCAATCTGGGATTTTAAACGTAATCATGTTGCTTACTTTGAAACATTACTGCGCTTGAAATTAAATGATGAGCTAATTTACCCGAACCAGTTTATCCCTGCATTAGAGTTATTAAATGACACATTTTTGATGGACCAATGTGTTATTAGAAATGCTATTCAAAGTGTTGCAAAGCATCCAGAGCTTAATCAAATTGCTATCAATTTATCGGCGCAATCATTCTTAGATGAGCGTTTGCTTCCGCATATTGAATCAAGCTTAGAAGAGTATGAAGTGGCACCGAGCCGCATAATTTTTGAAATAACTGAGTCGGCAAGCATCAAAAACCTGACAGCAACCCGTGCGATGATAGAGCGTTTAAACGGCTTGGGCTGTCACTTTTCGATTGATGATTTTGGCACTGGATTTAGCACGTTCAATTATCTAAAACAATTACCAGCACAACATGTGAAGATCGATGGTTCATTCGTTCGCGACATGCTAAATGATCCTATCGATCTTGCTTTAGTTAAAGCCATTAACGATATTAGTCGTTCGCTTGATAAGCGTTCTGTTGCTGAGTATGTTGAAAATAAAGAAATATTTTTAGCATTAAAAGAAATTGGAATTGATTACGGTCAAGGCTTCTTTATCGCCCGCCCAGTACCGGTTGAAAAAATTTCTGCTGAACTAAAAAAAATATCTGAAAATAATTTATTTAACTAACAATTAGCTAGCATTATAAAGTGAAAAAAAACGGCATTTTCGCTACTTTTTACCTATTTTTAGTACTTCCAAAGTCACGATACTCATCTATACTTAAATCCACAGCAAGAACTAATGTCGTATTTTTATAGTGATTACTTAAAAAATACATGACATTACCAATTACATTATACATACTGAAAATAACTTAATATTAATAAGTTCATGTATTAACGGTATAAAGGAGAAAAGTGATGACACAACTAATCGTTTTGTTGCTGTTCGTAAATTTAGGGATAGCGTATCAATGTTACCGTAATGCAACCTTCAAGGGGTATCCGGTAAAGATATTTACAGGCTTAGGTCTAGTGCCGTATTTTAATTTAGTCGTATGGGTTTACTTATTGTTTTTACCCGACTTGAAACCTTTTTCAATGAATGAAAAGCAGCCTCTCTAGGCTGCTTTTTAGTTGGGGAGCTAGCCAAGCTAAAAATTATAGCTTGATGCCTTTTCAAGCAGTTGCGTGGCTTTTATATCACCTTGCACACACTTTTTAATATCTGACTTTTTAAACACTTTAACCTGTTCACTTTTATCTTCGCTAATACCACGAATGACAAAACTAACATGCTCATCGTTTGGTAAGTTTCTTAAGCCACTACCATAATCACATAAGGTAAGCGATAAGCTGTTATTTACCTTTTGTACAAGCTCAGCTAATTGTTGCTGCTGCTCTTTCACCCGTGCTTGTTTTTTTTCTGCTAACTCTTTACGCATTACTTGCTGTTTTTGCGATAATTTTTGCTGCTGCTTTTCAAGTTCTTTGATTGCTGCTTGTAGCTCTTTTTTACGTTGTTCGAGCTCTTGATCTTTGGCGTCTTTGTCGTGACGACGGTCAAACTCCAAATCACGTTTTTCACGTTCAAGATCACGAATTTCACGGCTTATATCTCGCTCTTGTTCAGCAACATCACGCACTCGCTCAGCACTTTCACGCATCACTTCCATTGCTTGCTGGTAGGCTTCTTGCGTTTTCACTACCACGGCATCGCTTATTACTTGCACATGATCACCTAACACCTCAATTTCAGCCAGTTCTTCAAAGTCGATATCTGGCAATGGTGGAAGAGGCGCGTCAGGTACAGACGCAAACACCGAAGACCACCGTGAACTGCCTCGTACATCAAAGCTAAATACTACGCCTTGGTGTTGTAGATAGCTTGAAGATACATTTCTTACCTTGTTATCGGTATCTTGTTTTAAAGCTGCGGTGAGGATTTTTTCCATGATCCCGACTTCTCGCTGAATTTTATCTAATTCATCGTTTGCTTGTGCTTGCATGCTTACGGCTGAGCAAAGCAATAAGGCAGCTGAGGTTAATGTGTATTTTGACATCTTAATACTCCAAGTTGTTGGCAACGGTTGGCATAGATCGGCCGTCCACTTGCTCTGCTAAATCATTTAACTGCATACGTAAGTACGCTTGGTCTTGAGCGCGCTGCGTTTTGATATAGGCAAGCACGCTGGCAATATCTTCTTGGCGCTCTACTCGCCCAGTTTTAATCGCTTCTTTAGCCAGCTGGTACATCTGCTGCTGTTGCACTTCATTTTGTGCTGTAAGAATGTTTTGCAGCTGATCAATTTGCTTTTGTTGTGACTCTAATAAGTTGGTTTGTTTAGCGACTTGCTCAAGTAATTGCTGGTTTTGTTGCTGCGGATTAGTAACAAAAAGCCACGCACAAAACGCAATTGATGCCGCCATTGCCCACATACCAGAGCCAAAAAATACGTTAGCTTTTTGCACTTTCGGCATACTTGATTCTCTGTCCCAGTTTGGTACTGGCACCGTTTCATAGTCTTTACTTTGTTGTTGCCACTGCATCGCATTGTTCATCATTAATGCATACTCAGCATTAGCTTGCAGCAAGGCTATTTGCTCATCAGTTAAGCTCTCACCTTCTAACCATGCGGTAAATAATGAATCTAAATTAGCCATCTACGGCCTCCAAATGCACTTTTAATTTGCCAAGCGCACTGTATAGTCTTGATTTAGCTGTATTGGTCGAAATGCCTAATTGCTCAGCTATCTCTTCAAATGTACAGTGCTGAAAAAACTTTAACTCCACCACTAAACGCTGCTCCCAGGGTAAATTATTCATCATTTCTTTTAGTTCATGATGCTGCTCGGATTGCAGTTGATTCATTTCTAACTCGCTACGCTCACAGCTTTCTTCTGGCGCAGAATCCAAACTTTGATGCAATTTACGGCGACGATAATATTCGACACTACGCCGATGCACTATTTGATAGAGCCAAGTATTAAAGCTCGATTCACCACGAAAGCTCGGTAAGCTTTTATACACAGAAATAAACACTTCTTGCATCAAATCCATTGCATCATCGGGATGGCTTAACATCCTTAGGCAATAGTTATATACCTGTGTTTCGTGCTGCTTGACTAATTTCAACCACGCCCGTTTATTGCCCTGTTGCGCTTTGGCAATTAATGTTTCAAGTGATTGAAAAAACACGCTAGCCTCGTCATCTGATCTGCCTTTAATGGTTTTGTTATTATGTTAGTCGAGGGAAGGAAAAAAATAGTTTGTTTTAATAACAAAAAACCCCAAATTTTTTATTTGGGGTTTTTTATTATTCGTTACACTGACCATCTAAGCTACATTGCCTATTAAGAAACAGCTCTAACTGCTGGCTAAACAGCCTAAAGTCTCTGATCCGGCCTGTGGTTTTACGCCATACAATACCAATATCACGGTACGCATCGCTCTGGGATGGCGTAGCAACCATTTCTTTCTTGTCTAAAATGCCGGCATTAATAGCCATTTGCGGTAAGAAAGTCACACCTAGCTGGTGCTCAACCATACTTAACAAAGTATGTAAGCTTGCCGCTTCAAATGGATTAATACAACTTGAACGATTCAAGTGGCAGGCACTTAGCGCATGGCCAGTCATACAATGCTCACGCTCGAGTAAAAACACGCTGGCATCCGGTAGTAGATTAAAATCTTCCACCCCAGCTGCAGGCGTATAGTCTTTGTGATGCACCAAACTAAAGTGATCTTTTGCAAGCACTTGAGTATGAAATTTGTCAGTATCATACGGCAATGCAAGCAATGCCATATCAATTTGGCCATGCTCTAATTTATCGAGTAGCTTATCACTGGTATCTTCAACCAAGACTAACTCTAACTCAGTAAAAGTTTGTTTGCAGAAATGATATAAAGGCGCGGCAATAAAGCTGGCAATCGTTGGGATCACGCCAAGGGTGAGCGTGCCGCTTAACGGTGTCAAAAAGCTTTTTGTTAGCTCTTTTAGGCTTAAGGTATCGTCTATAATTTTACGAGCTTTCTCTACTACTTCTTCACCGATAGCAGTAAACATTAAACTGCGATTTTCACGCTCAATAAGCTGACAACCTAACGTTTCTTCTAAGTTTTGAATTGCACTACTTAATGTAGATTGGCCAATAAAACAGGCGCTGGCTGCGCGGCCAAAGTGTTGATGCTGATGGACTGCTAATAAATACTGTAGCTGTTTTATACTTGGTAAGTTATTCATATTCTGTTTTTATACCAAATCGCTTAATTAAGTGATCTATTTTGAGGCAATAAAACCTCGTTAATAACAAGGCAAAAATTTCGCTATTAAGTTGCTCTTAATGAGAAATCTTTAACGCAGATAGCGACAGGTTTATCCTTCAAAATGATTAAATATTATTGCGGATTGATATTACTACCTGCAAATAAAAAGACCCCAATACCTAAGGCATTGAGATCTTTTCAAGCTAAAAGTCTGTTAGTACTTTTTTAAACCCCGAAGGCAGTTCTCAGTACGTAGAAAATAACAATAGCAAGGGCTGCGCCAACTGGCAATGTAATTACCCAAGAAACTACAATGTTTCTTACTACACCCATGTTAAGTGCCGCAATACCACGTGCCATACCTACACCTAATACTGCACCCACAAGTGTTTGTGTAGTAGAGATAGGTAAGCCAGTACCTGATGCGATAACAACAGTAGAAGCAGCTGCAAGCTCAGCAGCAAAACCGCGGCTTGGTGTTAAGTGTGTGATACCTTCACCGATTGTTTTGATTACTTTCTTACCTAAAATAGCAAGACCAGCAACAATACCGAAACCACCCAGTGGTAAAATCCACCATGCGATAGCCGCTTTCTTAGCGATTTCACCGTTGTGCTCAACAATGTTTACAACAGCAGCTAGTGGACCAATTGCGTTAGCAACGTCGTTTGAACCATGTGCGAATGCCATACAACATGCCGTTAGTACCATCAGTACTGCGAACACTTTCTCAACGTTGTTGAATTGCATTTTTTTGTCAGCTTTAGGGTCAATTTTAAGGCGTGAAATTGCGAATTTACCAATGATTGCAACAACCACTGCAATTGCGATAGAAAGCGCATAACCTTCAACAGCACCTAAGTTAATACCAATGTGCTTCAAGCCTTTCTTGATGGTTACAAGCGACATGATGAAGCCAGCTAGACCCATGTATACAGGTACGAAACGCTTAGCATTTTTAAGTGGTGCATCAGTGTCAAAAATTAGCTTTTGCGCACTCATGAAAATCAAATAAGCAATAAAACCAGAAATAGCAGGGGTAACAATCCAGCTACCTACAATGCCCATTACCTTGTTCCATTGAATTGCTTCGCTACCTACTGCAACCAATGCGAAACCAATGATAGCACCGATGATTGAGTGAGTCGTAGATACTGGCCAGCCCAAGAAAGAGGCAATTAATAACCAGCTACCAGCAGCGAATAGCGCGGCAATCATACCAAGTATCATAAGTTCTGGTATGTCCGTAAATGGCGCGGCATCTATAATCCCTTTACGAATTGTAGATGTAACCTCACCACCGGCAAGGTATGCACCAGCGAATTCAAACACCATCGCAATGATGATTGCTTGTTTAATTGTAAGTGCTTTTGAGCCTACAGATGTACCCATCGCATTGGCAACGTCATTTGCACCAATACCATAAGCCATGAAGAAACCGACTGCGGCGGCAGTTAAAACGAGTAACGTGCCGTAATTTGCAATGATATCCATTGTGTGAACCTTTAATTTTTCGAATTTGAACTGATTTTTAATTAACGAGCTAACATCAGCTCAAGACGAGAACCTACGCGCTCAGCAATATCAGCCAGCTCGCCAACCCATTCAATGATCTTGTATAAGAACATTACGTCGATTGGGTTAAGTTCATTTTCTATAGCGCGCAATTGACGGCGTATTTTGATTTGCATGTCATCCGTGTCTTGCTCAATTGCGTCCAATTCAACGAGCATCTTTTCAACTAAAGTCACTTCGCGACCTTTGAAGCCCGTTTCAAGAAGCTCATCTAGCTCGTTGATTGCTTTTGATGCTTGTTTAGTTGCATCAACACAACGAGTTACATAAGCAAGGAAATCTTCTTGAATTTCTGCAGGAATAGTCATCTCACGACCAACTACACGACCTGCAATATCTTTTGCTTTGTTAGCAATCTTGTCTTGTTGAGTAACAAGTTCAAGCAAATCGGTACGCTCAACAGGCATGAATAAGCCACGAGGTAGTTGAAGGCGGATGTTACGTTTCATTTCATCAGCTTCACGCTCTAAATTACGAATGTTTAGGCGGATTTCTTCCGCTTCTTGCCATTCTTCTTTAAACACGTGATTAAAGAAAGGGATCAACGCTTTACTTGCTTGATGTGCTTTCTTGATGTGATCTTCCATAGGCTTAATAGGTGATTTAGCAAAAACCCCTAAAAATGCATTTGTAGGCATAACTGACCCTTTATAAATTAGTATGCTTTGGCAGCTGCGAATTTTACAGCATTGTGTTCGATTGTGAACGCTTTTTCTGCCTTACATCACCAATAATAGACAAAGCGGCCAAAGGCCGCTCGGTTTAATAATGAAAAGTAGCGGTTAAAATTACAGCGACTTTTCTATATCTGCTTGAGATGTATGACGAATATCTTTACCGTTTACAAAGTAGATAATGTATTCAGCAATATTTTGGCAACGGTCGCCAATACGCTCTAATGAGCGTACTGACCACACTAAATCCATAATTTTCGGGATTGAGCGTGGATCTTCCATCATATAAGTCATGATTTGACGTGTAATTGCTTCGTATTCACGATCAACTTTGGCATCTTCTTTGTGCACTTCAAACGCACATTGCACGTCCATACGTGCAAAAGCGTCGAGTACATCATGAAGCATTTTCGATACTTGACGACCCATGTTTTCAATGTTCACCAATAGGTCTTGCTGATCTTTAGTGAATGAGTCCAGCGCAACTTTAGCAATGCGCTCAGCTTCATCACCAATACGCTCTAAATCGGCAATTGTTTTAGCGATTGCAATCACAAGGCGTAAGTCACTGGCAGCTGGCTGACGACGAGCAATAATGCGTGTGCACTCTTCGTCGATATTTACTTCCATTGCATTTACTTTATAGTCGTTTTCACGAACTTTTTGTGCAAGATCCGCATCACCATTGCTAACAGCATCCAGTGCACTGTTTAGTTGTTGCTCAACTAAGCCACCCATGTTTAATACATGGTTACGCACATTTTCAAGCTCTTCATTAAAGCGGCCCGAAATGTGTTTATTGATATTATGTTCCATTGTCTACCTCTATAAATTTCGTTTACGGTACCAAGTGACTTTATTGACTAACCGTAACGGCCTGTAATGTAGTCTTCTGTTTTCTTCTTGCTTGGTGTTGTAAATAACGTATTGGTATCTGAATACTCAATCAACTCACCCATGTACATGAACGCAGTTTGGTCTGATACACGAGCAGCTTGTTGCATGTTGTGAGTAACGATTACCACGGTAAACTTGTTCTTTAAGTCGTTAATTAGCTCTTCGATAACTAAAGTAGAAATTGGATCAAGTGCCGATGTTGGCTCATCCAGAAGCAATACTTCAGGCTCGATAGCAATTGAGCGAGCAATAACAAGACGCTGTTGCTGACCACCCGATAGGCCAAATGCACTATCGTGTAAACGGTCTTTAACCTCATCCCATAACGCTGCGCCACGTAAAGATTGTTCAACCACTTCGTCTAGTTTACGCTTTTCTTTAATACCTTGTAAGCGTAGGCCATAAACGACATTTTCGTAGATTGATTTTGGAAATGGATTAGGACGCTGAAACACCATCCCAACATTTCTTCGTAATGCTGCAACATCTACGCTCTTATCATAGATGTTGTGACCATGAAGTAAGATCTCACCATCGATACGACAGCTATCAACTAGGTCATTCATACGGTTGATACAACGTAAAAGCGTTGATTTACCACAACCAGATGGACCGATAAACGCCGTTACCTGTCCTTTCGGGATGTTCATATTTACGCCGCTAAGCGCTTGTTTATCACCGTAGTATAGATCTAAGTTTTTAATCTCTAACGCTGTTTGTTCTGCTGTTAGATTTTCTAAATCTAGCTTTGCCGCGCTTTTCGCTTGGTTTACTTGTGGTGCAACTGTAATCATCTCTGTCTACCTATAAAAATTCTGTATTAATGCTCAAGAGCTCTAAACTTTTCGCGTAAGTGGTTACGAATACCAATCGCGGTGATATTCAGGGCGATAATTACTGATACCAGTAAGAATGCCGTGGCATATACCAGCGGACGCGCCGCTTCTACGTTAGGGCTTTGGAAACCAACATCATAAATGTGGAAACCTAAGTGCATAAATTTTCTATCTAAATGTACGTATGGGAAGTTACCGTCAAGTGGCAGTGTTGGTGCCATCTTAACAACACCAACAAGCATTAGTGGTGCTACTTCACCGGCTGCACGCGCAACCGCTAAGATTAAACCAGTCATAATCGCAGGGCTTGCCATCGGAATGATGATGCGCCATAGCGTTTCTGCTTTTGTTGCACCAAGCGCCAGTGAACCATGACGAACAGTACTTGGAATACGTGACAAACCTTCTTCCGTTGAAACAATTACAACCGGTAAGGTTAAAATTGCTAAGGTTAATGCTGACCAAATCACACCAGGTGTACCAAATACTGGGCTTGGCGACGACTCTGGGTAGAACAATTGGTCGATACTGCCACCTAGCATATATACAAAGAAGCCTAGACCAAATACACCGTATACAATTGAAGGTACACCCGCAAGGTTGATTACCGCGATACGGATCATCTTCGTAATCGCATTTTTTGCTGCGTATTCATGTAAGTAAATCGCTGCAACAACACCAAACGGAGTCACAATCACTGCCATCAGTAATACCATGAATACAGTACCAAAAATTGCAGGGAATACACCCCCTTCAGTATTGGCTTCACGCGGGTCGTCCGCTACAAACTTACCTAGCTGTACAAAGTAATGACCAAGCTTTGCAAAGAAGCCCATGTCATTTGGGAACCATACATCAAGAACTTGATACAGAGGTAAAGTAACCACTTCACCACGCATGTCTTTAACCGTTACTTGGTCACGCTTTGCTTCTTTACGAAGTGCAAATAACTGTTTTTCTAGCACGGCATATTCAGCACGTAGCTCAGCGCGTGTTTGTGCTAGCTCAGCAACACGCTCATCCGTCAACTCGTTATCAAGCTGATACGCTTTTTCTTTTAAGCGCAAGCGCTCAAGTTCATAGTTGATATGACCAATATCACCATTTTGTAAATCGAGTGCTTGGTCGTTTAGGTCAACAGCACGGTCAACAAGATCATAAAGTACCTCGATCTTGTTATCTGTAATAACTTCACCGTCTTTAATAACCTGCTCAACATAACCATAAAAGTTACCGTTTTTGCTACGCTCGAATACCGCAAGTTCAGCGGGTGCAGTACGCGATGTGATGTCTGTCTCTAATACCCAACGGAAATCGAGATCTACGTACTCACGGTTACCTGTTTTGATTAGTAAGCGCTCTAGCTGCTCTTTGTCGTAATGAGATAAATCAACGCCCGTCGCCTCAATACGTGATTTCGCAACTAGTTCACGGTCATAAACTTCACCGATCACTGTTTGTTTAGCAACTGAGCCCTGCAGCTCAAGTTGCACTACTTCTGATGGCCAGAAAAAGCTTAAACCTTTCCAAGCGATCATGGCTAATAAGCCAAGAACCGAGATTAAACTGATGCTTACTGCACCGCCGGTCATCCAAATCCAAGGAGAACCAGACTTAAACCACTGCTTTACCATGTCGTGTCTCTCCACCTACATTGAACTGTATTTTTCACGCAGTTGCTGACGAACAAACTCAGCCACTGTGTTGAAAACGAATGTGAATATGAATAGTACAAATGCTGCTAAGAATAGAATGCGATAATGCGAGCTGCCTACCTCAGACTCTGGCATTTCTACCGCGATATTCGCTGCAAGCGTTCTCATACCCTGGAAGATACTCCAGTCCATAATAGGTGTATTACCTGTTGCCATTAGTACAATCATTGTTTCACCCACAGCACGGCCTAGACCCATCATCACAGCTGAGAAGATACCCGGGCTTGCTGTTAGTAATACTACACGCACCAATGTTTGCCACTGCGTAGCACCGAGTGCTAATGAACCATTTGATAAGTGCTTAGGAACACTAAATACCGCATCTTCCGCAATTGAGAAGATAGTTGGAATAACTGCAAAGCCCATTGCAATACCAACAACTAACGAGTTACGTTGGTCGAATGTCATTCCTAATTCATTAGTTAGGTACTGACGAACGTTACCATCGAACATCCAAAGCTCAATTGAGTTACTCATCGCAAATGATAACCAACCAATAAAGATAACCACTGGAATAAGTAAGATTGAATGCGAACCTTCAGGAACACGGTGACGAATTGACGCCGGTAGCTTGTTCCAGCCAAATGCGGTTAATAAGATACCTATTGGCAGCAACACCAGTAATCCGACGATGGCTGGTAAATGCTCTTCAATCAATGGCGCTAACCAAAGACCTGCCAAGAAACCTAGGATTACCGTTGGTAATGCTTCCATGATTTCAACCGTCGGCTTAACCACTTTACGTAGTTCACTCGACATAAAATAAGCTGTGTAAATAGCCGCAGAAAGTGCAATCGGTACTGCAAATAACATCGCATACATAGCAGCTTTAATCGTACCGAATGAAATTGGTACTAGTGAGAATTTAGATTCAAAGTCATCACTCGCAGACGTTGACTGCCAGATATAAGCCGGCTCTGGGTAGCCCTCGTACCATACTTCTTGCCATAACGCAGACCAGGTTACTTCAGGGTGCTCGTTATGAATTTCGATTACTTTTAATGCATCATCAGCAAGAATAAGTGCCGCATTAGAACGTGGTGCAATTGCAAAATTTTGAATTGGACCTTCGCTTACTTTGCCTTGCCATAGTTTTGCTTCACTGGTTGTGTAATAAATACCTAGCTCACCATTTGCACCAGCGGTAAAGAAAGTTCGACGATAAAACTCTGTAAAGATATTTAATTTAGATTGTTTAGTCGTTTCGAATGCACGGATTTTTTGAAACTCACGACCATCTTCCGTGTTTACTTCGAACCACTGCGATACTTCGCCGTTATCGTTAGCAAGCATTAGTGAGTTAGCACCGGCTAACAGCTGCGTTGAAACAAGGTTAGCGTTTTCTTCGTTTGCTGCAAGCAATTGAATTAGCTCAACCTCAGAAGGATAACGCGTATCGTAAACATAAATCTGATTTGCAGAACGAATAAAAGTACGCGTTGTGTCAGGTGAGATTAATAGCTCATCAACGCGGCCTTCAATATCAAGCTCAGTGCGCTCAACAACCCATTCAACTTCGCCGGTGAACATATTTTCTTCACCCACAAAGCTACTAAATAAAACACGCTTATCAGCGGTTAAAGCAACAACGGCTGTTTTATCTTCGTAGTGGCTAAATGCGAACTTAGTAATCGCCGCACCTTGATCGTCTACTTCAAGCGCCAAATCACCTAACGGATAATCTAAGCGAGGGGTTAGCTTGCGTTCATTATTAGGGAAAGTAACTAAAAACTTTGGTGACACGATAACCACAGAGCCATTTTCTAGGCCATAGCCATATTGGTTCTGAAATGGTGCAGAGCGTGCAAAGCTGCTCACGTCACTTGGTAATTCAGTATTAAGAGTGGTGATCTTTTTACCAAACTGCGCTTTCTCGACATTATAAAAGTCGACATTGCCTTTTTCACCTAGTAAAAAAGCCACTTCAGTTTGCTCTTCAATACCTAGACCAACAATTTCTGAGGCATTATCTAGTTTTACACTGTTACGTGTTTCAACTTTTGCTGACTCAAAAATAGGTTGAACAACATATAGAAGGTAAAAGAATATCAGTAGCAGTGCGATAAGCACCATTACACCGCCTGCGGAAATACCCCACTCGGCAAACCGGTCTTTAAATAGACGGCTTCTATCCGTATGAAAGGTCGGTTTATTCGGATTGGAAGTCATCAAAACACCCTTAAATCTTAACGTTGCGCGGATTATATTTCACGAAGATGACAGTAATGTTACAACCGTCATATTTCAGTGTAATAAACTGCATGCTTGGGTGTTGTTTTTAGCCTGTAAATATAAGCGAAATGAATATTGTTTTAGAGTTATGAGTCACTAACATACAATGGGCTAACGATTTGTTATAACTAATTTTTTATTACTATATGGAAAATATTGGACAAACAATAAATCTGCAACAATACTGAATAAGTGTTATTTTTCCCAAAATAAAAATTATCATCAACCAACGCCTCCTCTTTTCATTGCATTTTACAGAGGCTTTTTTAAGAGACTTAAGTATGAAGCAGTTAGTAATTACTATTTTAGGGCCAGATAAGCCTGGCCTAGTTGAAGATCTATCAGCAACAATTTTAAACCATAATGGCAATTGGTTAGGGAGTAACTTAAGCCACCTAGCCGGTCATTTTGCGGGCATTATAGAAGCTGCTGTTCCTGAAGAACACTTACAAGAATTGCAAGATGCTCTACATAGCCTTCCTCATCTGGAGGTGAGAATTGAGCGTGGTTCTGAAACACTCGAAGAGGTTAAATCTGAACAAATTAACTTTGTGATCACCGGTAATGATAGACCCGGCATTGTCCAAGAGCTTGCCAGTGTTATTCGTCACAAAGGAGCAAATATCACTCACCTTAATTCAAAACAACAAAGCGCACCTAACTGGGGAGTACCTATATTCAGTGCCGTTGCAACCGTTGCCCTGCCCGTTGGTATGAGCAAAGACGAAGTGATCAGTGCGCTTGAATCTATTACCACAGACTTAATTGTTGATATTGAGGACGCATAACAAGCAAGTATTTAAGCTTAAACTATGCTTTAAATTAACGACATACATGTCACAAAACTGACATGTATGTCATAAAAGTGATAAGAACGTCACATAAACGTCATCTGCATCCTCTATATTCTAACTAGCTATAAACGTTGGAAAACCAGATGAACGCATCACATTCTTCTTCTCAAGCCATCAATTACTTTGCCAAAGAGCTAAGTTGGCTGTCATTTAATGAACGCGTGCTGCAAGAAGCTAAAGATAAATCTAACCCGATTATTGAGCGCATGCGCTTTTTAGGTATTTACTCAAACAACATGGATGAGTTTTTCCGTGTCCGTGTTGCCGATGTTAAACGCCGAATATTACTTAATAAAATTCCTGATGCGAACTTTGAAGAAGACGAAATACTACTTCATCAGATCCAAAGTAAGGTGCTGCAGCTTGGTAAAAAGTTTAACCAAATTCATAAAGACATTTTAAATGACTTAAACGAGCACAATATTCACGTTGAGTTACCTGAGGAGCTATCTGAATTTCACTTGAGTTGGCTGAAAAAATTCTTCCACGACAATGTGCTGCAACACATATTGCCGATTTTACTCTCTGAAAAGAAAGACTACTCAGATCAAATCAACGACACCATGACCTATTTGTTTGTCGAGATGACCAACCAAAAAAGTCATTATGCCATGATGGAAGTACCAACCGACCGCGTATCTCGTTTTGTTATTTTACCACCAGAGAAAACGCGCCGTCACAAAACCATTGTGATGCTTGATGACATTATCGCCTACTTTATTCGCGATGTGTTTAGCAGCTTTTTTAGCTTTGATGATATTCAATGTTATGCCATCAAATTGACCCGTGATGCCGAATACAACTTAGATGACGAGCTTGAAGAAGGCTTGCTCGATAAAATGTCAAAAGGTCTAAAACAACGTATTTCTGCAGAGCCTGTGCGCCTTGTTTATGACGAGAGCATGCCTGCTGAAATGCTTAAAGTGATGAAAAAGCGCCTTAATATAAGCCAACATGATGCGTTGATCCCCGGCGGCCGTTACCGTAATTTCCGCGATTTCATTGCGTTTCCGAATGTTGGCCGTCAGTATTTAGAAAACAAACCACTGCCTGCATTACAAAGCACAGCCTTTAACAATCACTCAAGTGTGTTTGATGCCATTTCAGAGCAAGATATTTTACTGTATTACCCCTACCACACCTTTAACCACTTACTTGAGTTTGTACGCCAAGCGGCGTTTGACCCAGATGTAACCCAAATTAAGGTCAATATTTATCGCGTTGCGAGTCAGTCTCGCTTGGTTTCTACGCTTATTAATGCCGCCAAAAATGGCAAACACGTAACTGTAATGGTTGAGCTGAAAGCGCGCTTTGATGAACAAAACAATATTGAATGGGCAAAAACCCTGAGTAATGCGGGTGTTAAAGTTATTTTTGGTATTCCTGCACTAAAAGTGCACAGCAAACTATGCGTTATTCACCGTAAAGAAAAAAACAACATAGTGAAGTACGCCCATATTGGCACGGGTAACTTCCATGAAAAAACCGCCAAAATCTACACTGACTTTAGTTTATTTACTAGGCATGAAGGTATTAGTGAAGAGTGCGATAGTGTGTTTAAGTTTATCGAAAGCAGCTATAAGCCATTTCAATTTGATCACTTAATGATTTCACCAGTCAACGCAAGACAAACTATTACCTCCTTGATAGATAATGAGATTACCAACGTAGAATACGGAAAAGCTGGTCGAATTACGCTAAAAATAAATAATCTTGTTGATAAAGAGCTGGTTGACCATCTCTATTTTGCAGCAAGACGCGGTGTAAAAATTCGTATTATTGTGCGTGGCATGTGTTCGTTAGTGCCCTCTGTCGTTAACGATAATATTCGTATTATTAGTATTGTTGACCGCTTTTTAGAGCACCCTCGGGTTATGGTGTTTCACAATAATGGTGACGAAAAAGTGTATATTTCATCAGCAGACTGGATGACCCGGAATCTAGATCACCGTGTAGAAGTAGCTACACCCATTTATGATGAAAAATTAAAGCAGCTCATAATTGATATTCTTGAGCTACAGTTTAAAGATAGAACAAAAGCGCGCATAATCGATAGCGAACAAAAAAACAGCTATGTACGCCGTGGCAATCGTAAGAAAATTCGTTCGCAAATTGCCATTTATGACCACCTTAAAAAATGGGAAAGTAACTATAATAATGAATGATTATCCCTCAATTGCTGCCGTTGACTTAGGCTCAAACAGTTTTCATTTAGTGGTGGCAAGAGAGGTCGATGGCTCTTTGCAAATCTTACACAAAGAAAAGCAGCGCGTTTATTTAGCTGATGGTTTAGATGATAAAAATCACTTAAGCCAAGAAGCTATCGAGCGCGCACTGGCTATTCTCAAACAATTTGCCACTACCTTGCAGGACTTCCCTTTAGAGAATGTCAAAGTAGCTGCCACTTACACATTACGCCGCGCGAAAAACATTCATTCATTCTTAACTCAAGCAAGTAAGATGTTTCCTTACCCGATTGAAGTGATTTCAGGGCAAGAAGAAGCCCGTTTAATTTACCAAGGCGTTGCCCATTACATTCATCACGATGAAAACCGCTTAGTTATTGATATCGGTGGCGGCAGTACCGAGCTCATCATTGGTAAACACTTTAAACACAAACTCCTTGCTAGTCGCAACATGGGCTGTGTTAGCTATACCAAGCAGTTTTTTGCAGATGGACAAATCACAGCTAAGCGCTTTGCCAAAGCGGAGGTTCGCGCTGAACAAGAACTCGAAGTGATCTTTGCCAATTACTTATCGGCTGGCTGGCAATCTGTAGTGGGAACATCAGGCACAATAAAATCTATCCTTGCCATGATTAATGCCAATGATGCCGAGCAAGAGCTGATCACATTAGAGCGATTATTAGAACTAAAAACCCAGTTTATTGCTGCTAAACAAATAGCTGCGCTGCAAATTGAAGGTCTTACACCTGAGCGACAAGTGAGTATTTGTGGTGGTTTGGCTATTTTAATCGCGGTATTTAGACTATTTAAAATCGACGCGATGCAATACAGCGATTACTCATTACGTGAAGGTTTACTTCATGAAATGCAGCAAAAGCTCGCCCATAAAGATATTCGCACTAATACTATAGCGAACCTATCTGAGCGTAATGCCATAGATAAAGAGCATGCTAATCGCGTCTCGACAACTGCAAAGTGGCTGTTTGAACAGGTAAAAGGGGCATGGCAACTTACCGACCCTGACTATATCAACTTACTGGATTGGGCCGCGCAGCTGCATGAAATTGGCTTAGGGGTTAATTCATCAGGAATACATAAACACAGTGCGTATATCGTAGCAAACAGTCAATTACCGGGCTTCACACAGCAACAACAAACACTCCTTAGCTGTATGATCCGCTTTTATCGTAAAAAGATCCGTTTAGAAGATTTTCCAGCTCTGCATACCATGCAGCATTACGAAATATTGCAGTTAATTGTTATTTTGCGCTTAGCAGTATTGCTAAATCAAAAGCGCATTACTGACCAAGGTTTTGAACTTGAGGTCACAGCCAAGCAAAATAGTATGTTCTTAAAGTTTCACAATAAGTGGCTTAAAGAACATACCTTGCTTTTGGCGGATTTACAGCAAGAGCAAAAATACCTTAAAAAGGTCGGCTTCTTACTCGATTTTCATTAAGCTGTCTTTTTTATACTACATATCCATATGACGGTTTGAGCTTTGCATCATTTGCTTAAGACCTTGATGTTCAAGCTCTAGTAAACGCTCGAGCTTTTCAATCGTGGCAGCAGTTTCGGCACGCGATACAAGGTATTCATATAAATCAATAACCTTTTGATGCTGTGTCGTTAAATATACTTGAATGGCCTTTTCATCAATTTTTTGATCAGTACTAATATCATCAAACGTGATCAAATCTGGGTTGTCTGAAAAGTACTCGTAGCAATAAGTATCCAGTGTGTTCAGTTCTGTAATGGCTTTAAAGCCAACCAGATCTTCTGCCAATTTTTTCTCGTATTGCAGATAATACTCCACCAGCATTTGATTGTGCTCGTCCAGTAAGTCTTTAACATTATGGAAGTTGGCCGCCATTTGGGTATGAAATAACACGGTCCAATCATAAACTTGCTGTATTGTTTTAACTTGCATGTGCATTCCTTATCAAAATCAATTTAGTAAGACATTGCATAAATCACACCAGTAAAAAACACCTTAATTATCATAACTTTAAAAATAAAATGTGTAACTTGTAGCAAGTAAAAGCGTACAAGTTACACACTGACTGTAAAATTTATAGATCTCGTTTACGCCAAATAAAATAAAGCGCAGGTAACACAAGTAGCGTTAAAACAATGGCACTAAGCATCCCGCCAACCATAGGCGCTGCTATTCGGCTCATCACTTCACTACCCGTTCCAGTGCCATAAAGCACAGGCAGTAAACCGATAATAATGGTGGCAACTGTCATCATTACAGGTCTCACCCGAAGGCCCGCACCATTGATGATTGCTTGGCGCAGCTCTGTAACCGTAAATTGTGCTGATTGCGCTTTAGCATCTTGATAAGCTTGGTTGAGATAAACCAGCATGATCACGCCAATTTCTACAGCAACCCCAGCTAAGGCTATAAAGCCGACTCCAACGGCTACCGAGAAGTTAAATCCTTCAAGGTACATCAACCAAATCCCCCCTATCATTGCAAGCGGTAAGGTCAACATGATCATTGCCACCTCAGTAAAGCTTCTAAAATTGAGGTATAACAGCACCACAATAATTGCCAAGGTTAATGGCAATACGTAGCTAAGCTTAGCTTTAGCACGCTCCATATACTCATATTGCCCCGCCCACGTAATTGAGTAACCAGCTGGTAGCTCGAGTTGCTCATGCAGCGCTTGTTGCGCACGCTCAACATAACTGCCGATATCACTGCCTTCAATGTCGATTAAGCTCCAGCCATTAATACGCGCATTTTCACTTTTAATACCCGGCGGGCCATCTTCAATAAAGACATGAGCTACATCGGCCAATGCGATGCGCTGTCCATTTGGCGTCACGATCGGTAGCAACTTAAGCTCTTCTGGCGAGTCGCGATAATCTTGTGGGTAACGCAAGTTAACTGGATAACGCTCTTGCCCTTCAACGGTTTCGGTCACATTCATACCGCCGATAGCAGTAGCAACAACCTGTTGTACATCAGCAATATTCAAACCATAACGCGCTGCTTTTTCACGGTTGATATCGACTTTGATGTAGCGACCGCCGGCTACGCGCTCAGAATAAACCGAAGCTGTGCCCGGTAAGTCTTTTAAGATGACTTCAATTTGCTCACCGATTTTTTGAATTTCACTCAGCTTTGGACCAGCAACTTTGATCCCCACAGGCGTTTTAATACCAGTGGCAAGCATGTCGATTCGCGTTTTGATTGGCATAACCCACGCATTGGTAAGCCCTGGGAACTTAACCAGATTATCGAGCTCTTTTTTCAGTTTCTCGGTTGTCATGCCCTCGCGCCACTGTGACTTTGGCTTTAACTGAATAAAGGTTTCGATCATGGTGAGTGGCGCCGGATCTGTTGCAGTATCTGCACGACCTACCTTACCGAATACCGACTCGACCTCTGGCACACTGGCAATTAACTTATCGGTCTGCTGTAAGATTTCACGGGCCTTACCTATTGAAATACCCGGGTAAGTAGTTGGCATGTACATTAAGTCGCCCTCATCAAGGGGAGGAATAAACTCACTACCAATTTTATTAACTGGGTAAAAACCAATAGCAGCCAAAACTACAGCGAGTAACAGAGTTGTTTTCGGCGCTTTTAATACCGCATTTAATAAGGGTTTATACGCTGCCACCAATAACCGGTTAACAGGGTTTTTCTGCTCCGATATAACCTTACCGCGAATAAAGTAGCCCATTAACACCGGCACCAATGTAATGGCTAAACCAGCGGAGGCCGCCATTGCATAGGTTTTTGTATAAGCCAGTGGCGAGAACATACGGCCTTCTTGAGCTTCAAGAATAAACACTGGCATAAAGCTGACGGTAATTATTAATAAACTAAAGAATAACGCGGGCCCGACCTCTGCGGCTGAGTCCATCACTACTTGCCAACGGTTTTCATCGGTCAGTGGGGTTTTCTCCATATGCTTGTGCATATTTTCTATCATCACGATAGCACCATCTGTCATTGCACCAATGGCAATCGCTATCCCACCAAGCGACATGATATTAGCGTTTATACCTTGCCAATACATCACCACAAAAGCCGTTAAAATACCCATTGGCAACGTGATAATGGCTACGATCGATGAGCGTATATGGAATAAAAACACCACACACACTAAGGCCACGACGATTAACTCTTCAATTAACTTTGAGCTTAAGTTATCAAGTGCTTGGGTAATAAGGTTTGAACGGTCGTACACTGGAATGATTTCAACACCCTCTGGCAGGCCTTTTTTGAGCGACTCTAGCTTTTCTTTTACGAGTTTAATGGTTGCTTCGGCGTTTTCTCCAAAGCGCATCACTACCACACCACCAGTTACTTCGCCTTCGCCGTTTAATTCAGCAATTCCACGGCGCATTTGTGGCCCAAGTTTTATATCGGCTACATCGCGTAATTGCAGTGGCGTACCATTGGCATTAGTACCCAGCGGAATGGCTTCTAAATCTGCGACACTTTTGATGTAACCTGTGCTCGATACCATGTATTCGGCTTCTGCCATTTCGACCACTGAGGCACCACGCTCTTGGTTACCTTGCTTAATTGCTGTTTGAATTAAACTTAGCGGAATACCATAAGCACGCAATTTATCCGGGTCGACATTCACCTGATACTGCTTAACCATACCACCAACAGACGCTACCTCTGATACGCCCGGCACAGTTTGCAGCTCAAACTTTAAAAACCAATCTTGCAGGCTTCGTAGCTGGCTAATATCGTGTTTACCGGTTTTATCCACCAGCGCATACAGGTAAATCCAACCCACCCCTGTTGCATCAGGGCCAAGTTCAGGCCTTGCTGAATCAGGTAAGCGAGCACTTACTTGACTCAAATACTCTTGCACCCGACTCCGAGCCCAGTAAAGATCGGTGTCTTCGTTAAAAATAACGTATACGTAAGAGTCACCAAAAAACGAAAAGCCCCTGACCGTTTCAGCACCCGGCACCGACAACATGGCTGTGGTGATCGGAAACGTTACTTGATCTTGCACCACTTGTGGCGCTTGTCCTGGGTAAGACGTTTTTACAATAACCTGTATATCAGATAAGTCAGGCAAGGCATCAACTGGGGTATTCTTTAAAGAAAAAATCCCAAAGCCCGCCAACATTAAAGACAGCAGTAATACAAAGAAGCGATTACCGACTGACCAATGGATCACGGCTGCTATCATTGCATTTCTCCTTGCATAGGGTGGCTCATGGTCATAATGTCAAAAATCACAAACTCACCATCAACCAGCTTAAAGGTAAAATGCACTTCATCATCGCTTTGCAAACTAGACATATCGATGCGTGGCGAAAAATGAAACTCCATGGTTGCTGCATCTCGCCCCCACTTAGGGATGGCTTCGCGACTGATCACGGCAGTTCGGGCTTTGCGGTCAATGCTGTTGATCACGCCATTGACCATTGCACTATCAGTATCCGGCTCTTGCATACGCATAAAGTCAGAGCTTTTGCTTGATTCTGAGTCTATTAAGAACTGCGCTGACACCACTACGTTATCGTCTTTCAGTAAGCCAGATAAAATTTCGACATCATGATTATCACTACGACCTAGCGTCACGGCGACTGACTTAAAGCGCCCTTCACCTAAATCGATTACAACACGGTCTTGGCTACCGGTACGGATCACCGCTTCTTTTGCGATGACTAATTGCGGCTCAGTCGGCTTGGTAGTAATGCTCACTTCAGCAAACATATTTGGTTTTAGTAAGCCATCTTGGTTGGCAAAACGTAAGCGCACGCGAAGGGTACGGTTTTTCTCATCAAGGGTTGGGTAAATATAATCGACCTTGCCTTGCCAGCGTTTGCCCGGTAAGTAATCTAAGCTCATCGTCACTGGCAAGCCTTTATGAATAAGCCCTGCTTGGCGCTCAAAAACTTCAGCCTCAACCCACACCTCTTCTAAGTGAGCAATACTCATCATGGTTGTGCCAGGTTTTACGAAGAAACCTTCGCGGATATTTAGCTCATCCAGTACGCCACTTTGCTTGGCATAAAAGGTAATGTTTTGCCTAACCTTTTGGCTTTGCTCTAATCGCGCAATAAAATCGTCAGAAACATTCAGTGAGGCTAAGCGTGCTTTTGCCGCACGTATAAGCACTGCATTGTTACGTTTAAGGGCAAGCAGTAGCTCTTCTTGCGCATTTACTAGCTGTGGAGAATACAAGGTATAAAGTGGTTCGCCTTGCTTAACTTGGTCACCAGCGGCTTTTACATATAAGGTTTCTATCCACCCTTCGACACGAGGGTGAATATGCACGAGTTGGTCTTGGTCGTATTGCACATAGCCAACCGTATCAACCGTCGTTTGTAATGATTTAAACCTTACGGGTGCTGTTCTTACCCCTAAGTTATTAACGACTGCTGGTGAGATTCTCACAGTACCTGGGCTGTCTTCAGCGCTACTTTGCTCCTCATAAACGGGGACTAATTCCATACCCATTGGCGATAAACCCGGTTCATCACGGCGGTAATTACTGTCCATAGGTGCTACCCAATATAGCGGCTTTTTCTCAGCGCTTGGCATAGCTTCATGATCTGGCTCAGCCAATTTATTTACAGCCGTTGCCAATGCCGCACCTACCGCCAAAGCGATAACTAATTTCACTGTGTTATTCATTGCTAGCTCCTTGGCTTTGTGCTGCATTTATTTGGTTATCTTTTGCTGCTGCGTAATAGTTAAGGCGAGCGAGTGTGATTTGTTTGTCTATTTCGATATTCAACGCATCAATTTTTGCGTTAAGTTCGCTGATGCGTGCACGCATCACTTCTGAAAAGTCACCATCATCGTTGGTGTAAGCATTTAAAGTCGCCTCAGCCTGCTCTGCCATTTGCGGTAATAGCTGCTGTTGATACAACGCTTTGCGCTGAGCAAGTCGGCTCAACTGGCTAAGCTCTTTAAAATACTGACCTTGCAGTTTTTGTAGAGTAATAAGTTTGTTGGTCTTTACCGCCTCGGCATTAGCTATTGCCGCATTAACTTGTTGGTCTTGACGGTTATCAGTGAACAGCGGTAAATCAACACTCACCCCTATAGAGAACAAGTCAGCGCGAGAGTCACCCATAGGTGTGTCGTCACGATAGCCATAGCCTAGGTTCATACCAAATTGCGGCTTATACGCTTCTTTAGCCACTTGCACTTGGGTGTTTTTAGCACGCATTGCATGATCAATAGCAATAATTGCCGGGTGACTCATCAACACTTCAGTCACCCCAGACGGTTCAAGCTCTTGATAAGGCATTAGTGCAGCCACCTTAGTATTGTCATCGCTCACTGCACCGTTTAGCATTTCAATAGGTAGCCATTGTGCTAGTCGCTTTTTGGCACTATCAAACTGTTGCTCTAACATCACCAGCTTATCTTCAAGCCGAGTCAGCTCTAGCTGAGCGCGAATAATATCCTGCTGGCGAGTTGCGCCAAGTGTATTGGCATAGCTTGCTTCTGTAATATCAATAAGTTGATTAAATAAGGCTTTATCTTGGTTGATCAGTTGAATGCTTTTTTGCGCGCGATAGGCATTTAGCCATGCTTCGCTAACAATGGCTTTAACCTGCGCTTGGCGGTCTGCACGCAGCCAAGGGTATTGCTCAGCTGATTGTTTCAATGCTTGCTGCTGTAGGGCAAGGCTATTACCTCGGCTAAATTGTTGTGACAAGCCCACTTTGAATTGCGTCATACCTTCTTGATCAAAGGCAAAACCATCGGTTGGTAAATTCATTAGCCCAACGGTTAATACTGGATCTGGCAAGGTACCGGCCGCAATGCTTTGCGCTTCTATCGCCTGTTGCTGGTATTTATTTGCCTGTAACCAAGGCTCGTGAGTCAATGCATAATCAATCACCTGATTGAGTGCCAACGGCTCTGCTTTCACTAAACTTGAGGTTACCAATACTGCGCCAAGAGAAAGCGCCTTAATCAATTTGCTGTGAATCATCACATGCTCCAAAAATCTTAAAAATGGTTAAAAAACAATAGATTTTGGTTGCAGGGTGAGGTGTATTTCAGCGTTTTTCTGAATTTTAGACAGACCTATCCTGCTTAAGCAGTAATAGGTGGACGATATAAAGAACTTATACGGAAACTAAGCTGGCTGGCGCCTAACACTGTGACTTTTTCTGATTGCTTAATTGATTTAACAACTAAATCATTTAGCGGCAGGAGTGAGTGAGCTGTACAGGCATTGAACGGACACGCACAATCGCTGGTATCCATTACGTCTTCATGGCAACAGTCCATATCACTCATGTCGCTGTCAGCGCTCATAGTAGCATGATGGTCCATTTGCATGCTGGCATGTGGCATATCACATACCATAGCAACAGACGCAACTGACTGACCCACAAAAGTGAGCAGCATCATAGCTATCAATAAGTAGCTTGAAAGTCGCGTCATCATCATACCTTAAAAATTAGTTGCCCAAATTGTAGCCCGAAATTTACGCGCTCGACAAGGGTTTATCTGTTTTAATGCTACTGCTGGCAGCAATAGCAAACAGGCAATAACCAGTAAAATACCAAAATCCATCGCCTAATTCGGCATGCATTTTTATCAGTTCGCCCATTTGCCCATCGGCGTTACCAGCCAAATAAGACACGATCAATGCAATCACAAACACATCAACCATGCTCCATTTACTTAAGCCTTGTATGAGTTGACCGAGCAAATGCTTAAATCTATTCATCGGTAAGAAACAATAAAGCAATTGCATCAGGAGTTTTAAAGTGGGAATAACAATCGAGAACACGGCAACCAGCGCGGCAACAAGGTAGTTTTTGTTATTGGCAAGCTCATTTACTGTGCCCCAAATGCTGCGTGTTTTTTTGTAGGCATCGATTTCGCCTTCAAGCTTATCAAGCCCCAACATGCTTGATGCCATCATTAGTACACTACGCGTATTGCGATCGCCTTCATCGGCAATCATTTCAATACCTGTTTTAGCAAGCTTCGATTTATCTATTTTACCTTCTAAGGTTAAAACTGGCCTCGTCACGCCCGGTATAAGTAAAGCTAACGCCGCAATAATCATTACAATGGGGAAAAAAACACGCATATTGATAACCCTTACCTGTAAACATTGCGGGCATCATAGCTAACTTAACGAGATTAGTCTGCAACCGATGCTAAAGTGTCAAACACATTGTCAGCATAGGCACGAGCGTCATACATTGCACGATACACAATATCCATATTCGCTGCTGGACGAATTATCTTTAGTAACTTAGTTGCTGTTTGCCACTGTTCTTTTTCCATGGCTATAACAAGCTGCAAACTGGCTCCTTGCATTCCATCAAACTTAACCAGTGCACTTGTAAGTTCTGCTCCAAGCGAGAACTCTTTAACAACCGCATCAAGCTTTACATCTAAAATAGCGTCCAATACAGACAAAAGACCCACTAAATAACCTTGCTCCGAAAGCTCTTTACCCGCAGGTTCAAGCATCAGTGATATAAATTTAGCACGAGTTAAACCAAGCTTAGTTAACTCTTGCGGTTTATCGTTCCCTAACTCGCTTAGTGCTAATACACGAACAAATTGCCTAATTGCATCTTCACCTAAATAAATAACCGCCTGCGAAATTGAGCGAATTGTCTGTTGTGTACTGCTGGTTCGTGCGTTTACCAGCCTTAAGATTCTAGCTGTTAAGGCAATATCTTTGGCTACACGTTGCTGGATTTGGTCAAAATTTAAAGCCGTTTGAGCAGTGCAGCTGAGTAACTCTAGAACAGCCACTTTTGAAGGCTCCACATTGCCAAACCTTAGCAATTCTGGCTTCGCAAAAAAATACCCTTGAAATAAATCACAACCAGCCGCTTTTAATTGTTGAAAATCTTCGTAGCTTTCTACTCTCTCAACAATAACTTTTGCTTTTGGGTAGCTGCGTTTAAGCTTTTTAACCGTCATATTGGTTTTAATGATTGGGTCAGCAGCCTCTATTTTTATGAAGTCCATTAATGGCAATACATCTTGCCACTTATCATCACCGTCGTAGTCGTCTAAAGCAAAAAGGTAACCATCTTGCTTTAATTGTTTAACTCGACCAATAATTTGCGGGATACTTGTCGCACGCTCGACAATTTCTATCACAGCACTGGTTGGCTGCAACAACTTTGGAAAGTCATCTAAAATAGCGTCAGTTGATAAGTTGATAAATGCTGGTTGAAAACCTGTAAGCTTCTCTAAACCCATCAACATCAAGGCATTGAAAAACAATCGACCTGTAGCTTGACCATCACTGGTCCCCACCGGAAAGACATTATCATTTGATTCCCTGTACAATAACTCATAGGCATACAGGCTTCTGTCAGCATTAAATATTGGCTGCCGGGCTATATACTGCGTCATGCTCTGACTTTTGTTACCTTCCATACTTAATTCTGACATTATACATCTCGCTCAGATACTGTCCCCCCACTTTACTCCTGTTCTTAGTATAGTGAAAGCTGAACACCTTGCTAAAAAATAAAAACCCGACCACACTAGGCACATGAAAACGATGTCAAATAATCCATTGCCCCTAATTTACTCGGCTTTCTTAGTTTTATTACTTCTTTCACGGTCTGTACAAGCGGAACAACCACCCGTACTTAAATACAATGTCACGGGGTCTGGAAACTATTTCCCATATTACACAAACGATAAACGTGAACCGGGGATATTGCCTGAAATTATCATGCGAGTTATGCAGCTCGCTGACATACAAGCAAAACATGTAGAGCTGCCAGCCAAACGTACCGTTAAATATCTTCATCTTGGGCACATCGACTTTGATGTAATTAGCCTTGAATGGTTAAGCCAAACCGAAAAGCAAAACCCACAATTTATTTATTCAGATAGCTTATTTACCATTGAAGAGTACCTAGTAAGTTTGAAAAATAATGTGACCAATTGGCAACAGCTTGAGGCCATAAAAAACCAACCTGTTGGTACTATACTTGGCTATTATTACTACGATGACAACCACTTTAAACGGGTCGATTTTAGTTCTGAAAAGCAACTTATTGAAGCTCTAAAACTAAAACGTATTGAGGTAGTCATTCTAGATAAACTGCCTGCGCTGTATTGGGCTCAGCAATTTAATGCTGATATCGACTTTGGCGCGCTACACTCGCTTGGTAACCTAAAAATTCGCCTACGTGCTGAACACCAAGCATTGCTACCAAAGATAAATATGGCTATCGATGAGTTAAAACAATCCGGCCGCCTTGATGCCATCATCAACAAATATACGAAAAACATACCCCCACAATAACTAAGGATATTCCGCTTTGGACCTACTTTTGCTATACTGCGCGCTGTTTTTCTTACCTTGTTAACTTAAAAGAGCCTCCTATGAGCATTGAACAAGCCCTTATCGAACGCAGTAATAACCAATGTGAACTTTGTACTAATACAGATAACCTATCTGTCTACGAAGTCCCCCCTGTTACAGAGGCTCATTCAGACAAGTGCATTTATGTGTGCCAAACCTGTAAAGACCAAATTGACAATAGCGCAGAGCTAACAGCAAACCATTGGCACTGCCTAAACGATAGCATGTGGAGTCAAACACCCGCTGTGCAAGTTGTGGCTTATCGCATGTTAAAACGCTTAGCTGCGGATAATGGTTGGGCACAAGACGCGCTAGACATGATTTACCTTGAAGAAGATACCCTTAAATGGGCGCAAATGGCCCTTGCCGAAGAAGATGACATTAAACATATCGATAGCAATGGTGTGGTTCTTCAAGCTGGTGACACCGTTACACTGATAAAAGATCTTGACGTAAAAGGCAGTAGCCTAGTTGCAAAACGAGGCACAGCTGTTAGAAATATCGGCCTGACTAGCAACCCTGAACACATCGAAGGGCGCGTAGAAGGTCAGCGTATTGTTATTCTCACTAAGTACGTGAAAAAATAATACATGAAATAAATGGGCCTTGTGCCCATTTTCAATTAATTAAGCTATGATTAAGTCAGCGAACTTTATGCTTTTCTAATTATTTACATAGTGTAACGCAAGGAAAATAATCATGGCTTCGGATACCTTCTCATCTTTAAAAAACGCCTCTATTTGTAGTCTTATGCTGTTAGGTAGCAGCGTTGTATTAACGGGTTGTGGGGACAATTCTAGTACCCAAAAAGCAGAGCAATCTACAATGAAAACTCTTACTACTGAGGTTACTTACTTAGATCGCAGCATGTTACCACCAGGCTCAGTACTAAAGGTGCAACTTGCTGATGTTTCAAAAATGGACGCAAAAGCTGATGTAATCAGCGAGCAAGAGATTGAACTAAATGGTGCACCACCTTACACTGTGGCTCTTGAATATGATGATAGTAAAATCGTTGATCGTCACCGTTACAGCGTAAGTGCTCGCATCGAAAACCAAGGTAAATTGCTTTATATCAGCACTACTCATAACAATCCATTTGTCGAAGATGAAACTGCTGAGGTTTATAAAGTAACCGTTTCTAAAGTATCTGCTAAAAAGCCAGATGTTACTTTGGTTAACACTTACTGGAAAGCTATCACCATTAATGATGAAGCAGTGACGGTCGAAACCAAAGAGCCTTTTATTCAATTCAAAGAAGATGGCTCAACTAATGGTTTCTTGGGCTGCAATAATTTCTCTGGTAGCTATGAAGTCAGTGGCCAAACTCTGACCTTTAACCCATTAGCAAGCACCGAAAAAATGTGTATTTCGCAAATGGATATAGAGGCAGCTATGTCTGCAGCTTTAGCTGCGACTGCTCAATTTACAATAAATGGTGAAAAGCTCATATTGCTTGATGACAGTAGCGAACCTGTTGCTACCTTTGCAGCCACTTATATGAACTAAATAAAGCAACCTAAACTTTATATAAACAACTATAAAGATAAATTTAGGCAACGCATAAAAAAGCCCAACAGTGATTGTTGGGCTTTTTATTTGCAAAACTATTTACTCTTCAACTAACTGTTCACTGCGATAAAAACCACTGCTATCACTCAGTAATGAAACAAGTTCTGGTAATACCGCATCCATTGTTTGCTTTAATTTCCATGGCGGGTTGATCACTATCATACCCGATGCTGTCATGCCATGAACGTCGGTATCGGCCTCAGTTGCTAATTCAAAAAGTTGAATATTGCGCATACCCGACGCAATTAATCCTGCTTCCATTTTATCGATTCGTTCACGGTCGACTACCGGATACCAAATCATATATGTGCCTGTTGCGAAACGTTTATGTGCTTTGACAAGCGTTTTTACAACAGTGTCATAGTCATCTTTAATTTCATATGGAGGGTCAATCAATACACACGCACGCCGAGAGGCTGGTGGTAACAAGCCTACCAAGCCTTGAAAACCATTTTCGCCACGCACGCGAATTGAACGCTTTCCTTTCATGTTGTCTTGCAAAAGCTGTAAGTCGCGCGGATGTAATTCAAAAAACCAGCCATTATCTTGGCGGCGTAGGAAGTGCTCTGCAATTTTCGGTGAGCCTGGGTAAAAATCTAAATTACCATTTTCATTAAACAACTTAATAAGCTCAATATAGTCATTTAGTTCCGCATGTTCACTACGGTGATGCCAAAGCTTGGCGATGCCATCTAAATATTCTTGTGTTTTTTGTGCATCACTACCAGCCAGTTCAAAAAAACCTGCACCAGAATGCGTATCCACATAATCGAGTGGCTTATCTTTGATAGTTTGGTATTTAAGTACTTCAGCTAAAACAAGGTGTTTTAAAACATCGGCAGGATTGCCCGCATGGAAAGAATGTCGATAACTAAGCATATTTATAAGTCGCCAGATGCAAAAGCTGCATTAAAAATGAATAGTCATATTGTACATGATAAACAGAAAATGTGGCGCTTCAGTGAACCATAAATGAATAAAAAAGCCATTACACTGAATTACGCCTTAATAATAAATAAAAATCTGCTAAAACAGCCGTAAATGCTGGCATATCAAGGCACTTTCCTTTACATTTGCATGACAATAATCACAGTTTTATGAGCGCATTTATGAATAACGAAACTCTTTCCCAACTCGAACAACTGATCGACAAATTAATCCTTCGCAACAGTGAACTTGAAAGCGAAGTTAAAAGCTTACAAGAACAAACAGCAAAACTGTTAGATGAAAACGAAACTCTGCAACTTGAAGTTCTCGAAAACGAAGAGAAACAAAAAGATGCTAGCAGTACACTTACCGGTCTGCTTGAGAAGTTACAAAGCGTTCAACAGGCTAGCTAATGAGCTCCCCACAAAGTCAGCGAGTCACTGTCGAGCTACTGGGTAAGGAACATGAATTCTCTTGCCCACAAGGGCAAGAGCATGCCCTTATAGCCGCAGCTCAAAATTTAAATGACTTGGTGGAGCAAATGAAACAACGCTCAACAGTTCGTAATGAACAAAACGCTTTGCTAATGGCTGCATTACATTTAAGTCATGAATTGCTTGAAGTGAAATCGCAACAAGCAAAACAAGAACAGCAACATGACAGTTTAATTGATAAACTCAGCCAACATCTCGATCCCTAAAAAGCGCACACAGCGCTTTTTTTGTTTACAATCGATCATATTCACTCATATTCGAGCAAATAAATATGCGAATTGCTGCTGCATTACTTTTTTTATTTACTGGGTTAAACGCACAAGCAAATGTTAGCTGGCATACAATCACGCCTGAAATTCAATTTTTAAAACAACAAAGTAAGTTACGCTTTTATGATTCAAACCAAGTACTCATTGAAGGAAAAAAGTGTGCTTTGATGGTAGATGCAAGTGGTAACTTTGCAGAAGTTGAAAGCCTTGCCAAGCAATTAAAACAACGTTTAAAAACCCCCTTGTGTTATCTAGTGGCGAGTCATTTTCACGATGACCACTTGTTAGGGTTAGCCGTATTACAAGCTGAATTTCCTGATGCCAAACTAATTGTACATCAGCAAGTGGCTAGTGAATTTGCAGCAATGCAACAAGCATTAAAAGATAAACTAGATGGTTATGAAAAAAGTATTGAGCTTAGCTACCAACGCTTGGCGAATCAGCCTGAAGATCAGCAAACTATTTGGCGAGACAAATTAACCCTTGCTAAACAACGTTTATTTCGCTGGCGAAAGCTTAGTTTAAACCCACCAGCGATAAGCGTATCAAAGCAGACTAGTCTTGAATTAGGTCACTACCCTATTACATTAACGCCTTATCGGGCTCACACTCAAGGTGACTTAACCATTACCGCTGATCATGGCAGAGTGTTAGTTGGCGCAGATATCGTTGATAGCTTGCCCTACCCTGGTCATGGCGAATTAGAAAACTGGCTAGCAACGCTCAAAAAAATTCACAATAACACTGAGCTCGTGACTATTTTACCCGGCCATGGCGAACAGCTAAATACAGCTGAACTAGCTAAACCAATCGCATTTTTAAACGCAATTATTACCCTTACAAAAGCGCAGCCCGATAAATCGGTTGAGGAGTTAATTGAGCTTTTTCCTGAACAGATCAAACAGCAATATCAGCTTGATGAAATTGGTAATCAGGCATTCACTATGTTTCTAGAAGCTGGACTTAAGAAGGCCAAATTGTCAAAATAGCGCTAAAATAATAAAAGGATTTTATTATATGGCTCGTATAAAATTGAAATACATACTTTTGCTGAGCTTTATTATTGGCTTACAAGGATGCCAACTTACTCAGCAAGACACTGCTCAGGAACACTCAGAGCGGCCAGCTATATTCAGCCACTATGAACCTGACTTAGCCCCCCAACTCGAAGCTAACGAGTTTATCGTGGCGACGCCCCAAATAAAGGTGTCACCAAAAGAGCCTGTGCCAGTAAATAATACTCCATTACCAACTGCACGTGCCGAAGAGTTATGGCAACACATTGCGAATAATTTAAGCCTTGTTTTCCAAACCAATGCACATACCACCGCTCGTCTTAAATGGTATTTAGCACAACCTAATTACTTACTGAAAGTAAACAAACGTGCTGCACCCTATCTGTATCATATTGTCCGCCGTGTAGAGCAGCAAAAGTTACCAATGGAGTTGGCATTATTACCTTTTGTAGAAAGTGACTTCAGGCCTACAATTCGCTCATCAGAACATGCCGTTGGGGTGTGGCAATTAGTTGGAGCAACCGCCTATCACTTTGGCATACAAAGCGATCAATGGTATGACGGTCGTCAAGATGTATTAGCCTCAACTGATGCTGCATTGGCCTATCTACGTTACTTACATAAACGGTTTGATGGTAACTGGCTGCATGCTTTAGCAGCCTACAATAGTGGTGAAGGCAGAGTAAAAAAAGCCATAGCAAAAAACAAACGCTTGGGTAAAAAAACAGATTATTGGTCTCTTTCATTACCTCAAGAAACTGCCGACTATATCCCAAAGTTAATGGCACTGAGTTATTTACTAAAACATCCTGAACTCGGCCTTAAGCGCCCAAGGCTCGCAAATAAAGCACTGACTACTGAGTTTAATATCGGTCAGCAGTTCGATTTTTCAGTTATCGCTAGTTTGTCAGGGGTGGGGCGTAAACAGCTACACAAATTGAACCCTGGTTATTTAAAAAACCAAAGCTCTCCAAATGGCCCCCATACCTTACTCCTGCCTGTCGAGCAACAAACCTTGTTGCAAAGTAAGCTATTTAGAAATAATTTTGCTGGAGAGTACACGGTACAAAAAGGTGATACGTTATACAGCATCGCCACCCGCTTTGGTATGCAAGTAGCTGATTTAAAAAAGATGAATAACAAGTCTTCGAACTTAATTAAAATTGGCGAGCAGTTGAATTTAACAAAGCCTCACACCATGCCAAAATCACTCATCGTCGATTACGATATTAGTCCTTACTTAGAGCAACAAGAAGATGTGGTATCAACTATTGCAGTTAATTACCAAGTAAAACCTGGGGACTCTATTTGGAGTATCAGTCAGCTTTACGATGTTCCTCACAAAGATGTTGCAAAGTGGAATAAACTAACCACCACCAGCATAATTAAACCCGGCACCATACTCACTTTGCACTTGCCACAAATAATGCAGCCCGAGCCGCAAGCATCAGCCAGCGAAGTAATGTTATCTGGTATTGAGAGCTCATTGAAAAAGCCTTGATTGCTCAGCCAAAGCGCTTAGCGTAAAATCAACGCTTATATTTTAAATTCTAAAGAGAAATAACATGCAAATCAGTAAAGACGCAGTGGTTGAGTTTCACTACACTTTGAGTGAAGCGGGCGAGCAAATTGAATCTAGCAAAGATGGCGAGCCACTTTCATATATCCATGGCACTGAAGGCATGCTTCCGGGTCTTGAAAAAGCGCTTGAAGGAAGAACTGCTGGCGATAACTTCAGCGTAACTCTAGAGCCTAGCGAATCTTACGGCGAACGCGTTGACGATCTGATCCAACGTATTCCACTTAAGCACTTACAAGGCAACACAAAAGTGTGGAAGCCAGGTATGACTGCTATTGTTCATTCAAACCAAGGTCGTCATCAAGTAACGATTGTTAAAGTAGGTCGTTTCAATGCAGATTGTGACTTAAACCACCCATTTGCTGGTAAAACACTGACTTTTGACGTTGAAGTGCTTAATGTTCGCCAAGCAACAGCCGAAGAGTTATCACACGGTCATGTGCACGGTGAAGGCGGCTGTGGCCACAGCCACTAAGGGTAAATGATGACAAACGTTGCAATTGTCACAGGCGGCAGTAAAGGTATTGGCAAAGCGATTGTTGAGCGTTTAGAGCGTGAAGCTTACACCGTTTATAATTTAGATATCACCCCATCTGAGGGCAATTATCGCCACTGTGACGTTAGTGATATTCAGCAGGTGAAGTCGGTTATCGCCGATATCATTGCCGAGACGGGTCGCGTTGATGCCTTAGTATCCAATGCAGGTCGTCATTTGAGTGCCAACATTGAAAACACTGATGAAGCAACGTTTGATGCCCTGTTTGCGCTCAATGTAAAAGGTGCTTATGCTGCAATTCAAGCCGTATTACCTAGCATGAAAAGCCAGCAAGGTGGCAGCATTGTATTGGTTGCTTCTGACCAGGCAATTATTGGCAAACCAAACTCGTTTGCTTATAACCTAACCAAGCATGCACTGGCTTCAATGGCAAAAACCACAGCACTGGATTATGCCGCGTTTAACATTCGTGCTAACGCGGTTTGTCCGGGCACGATAGAAACGCCGCTTTTCCATAATGCGATTGATGCATATTGTCAGCAAAGTGGTGCCAACAAAGCTGAGGTTGTTGCTGAAGAAGCTGCGCTGCAACCTTTAGGTCGCTTAGGGCAACCAGAAGAAATTGCCGCTTTGGTGAACTTTTTAATCAGTCCTGAAGCGAGCTTTATCACTGGTAGCTTGCAAAGCATTGATGGTGGATACACCACACAATGAGCGACAAGATTATTGACCCCCATGTGCACTTTTTTAACCTCACTGAGGGTCAATATACTTGGCTTCAAGGCAACACTCCTCCTGCTTGGCCAAACCTCGATAAAATTAAAGCGCAAACAACCGCTGCAGAGCTTAAAGCAGCGTGTCCATTTCAACTAGAAGCACTGGTGCATATTGAAGCAGGCTTCGACAATCAAGCGCCGGTCAATGAGCTTAACTGGCTTAGCAAACACTTGAAAAGTATGCCCTATAAAGCAATTAGCTTTAGCGCCATTAATGCTCCTAGCAATCAGTTTATCGCTGCAATGTCAGCCTTAGAGCAACCTCAACTTGCTGGCATTCGTGATATAACCGAAGGTAGTGACTCAATGCGTTTATTAGACCCGCATTGCCAAGAGAACCTTGCTTATCTTGCTAGTAAACACTTAATATTTGAAGCTCAGTTCGAGATTGAAAATCAACAGGTAACCGAACAGTTACTGCATTACTGTCGTGCTATTCCTAAATTACAGGTGGTTATAAATCATTTAGGCTTTATTAATAATGAGCAAAACTGGCTACGTGCGATTATAAAATTAAGTCGCTGCGATAATATCGTGATTAAGTTTTCTGGTTTAGAATTTACAACGCTCGCGGCCAATAAGCACCGCTGGTTACTGGATCAACTGTTAAACTATTTTGGTGAACATCGAATCATGTTTGCCAGTAACTTCCCTGTTTGCCAAATCAATACCAGCTATGAGCAATGTTGGCAGCATTATTTTTCATTGTGTAAACAGTACAATGTATGGCAACAACTCAGTTTTAAAAATGCCCGTGCAATCTATCTAATTGATTAGAAGCTGACTATATTCAATATAATAACCTTTATTAGGCACTGTAAACTTAATGGAGCTATGATGAGAGCCCATCTAACCTGTATCTTGCTACTTAGTGTTTTGTTTGGCTGTAGTTCACATACCCAACAACCAACCCCTAAACTTCAACACGCACGCGTTACTGAGCCACAAAGCACCTTAATAGCACAAGGCATTTCAAGGTTAATGCACAGTAAGCCTATTCAGGTATCCGACGAGGCATTTATCAATAGCAGCATACTTGTCATCGAAAGCTTGAATGGCGTTGATATACAAGGGAATCCACTCAGCGGTTCACATCCAAATATACCAGAACGCTTTGAGCTGTTAATTAAAAACCAAATGTGCTTTGTTCGCCATTTAGATAGTAAAGCAACCGAGCCACTGCCTTTGGTAAAATGCAAACCAATCAATTGATATTAAAACAAAATACCATCATGTAATAATCTGTAATAACAAGCTGTAATAGAACTACCTATCCTTTTCCTTGCACAAACAGGCAAACAGCAAATTACCTATTTAGAGATTTGTTTGTTGCCACTTCAAAATTATGCAAGGAGAATTTGACTATGTGTGACAGCGATAAAAATACCAACTTAGTACCCGATCTAACCAAAGATCATTCTATTAGTTTAGCGACCAGCGAGACGGCAGCTAATCAACCTCTTGAGTTTCATCCATCCACGTTAGCCGCACAGATTTCAGCGTGCGTTGGCGCCAGTTATGAAAATGGCAAAATTTGCGTTAATTTTCCAGTAGTCGGCAATATCTGTTTTTCAGTAAGTTTACCAATTCCAAGCGGTACATCGGTTAAAGTATGTATGCAAACGTGTGGATTTCGCTTTGGTGTTCCTCCATTTAATGGAATTAAAGCAACGGTATACGCAAATAATAGTCCGCTATGGAGCGGCACAATTTGGGGTTCTTGTTAAACAACCTATAGTTATAGCTGCTTATGAATTAAATAAGCAGCTCCTCAATTAGAAAACAGGATTTTATATCATGAACGATCTTAGCTTTTTTGTTATTCCCAATGACAACGGCCCATGGGAAATCACTTCTCAGTCTGGCGCGAGTGCCGAAGAAATTAAAATTAACTACAAAGATCTACTTGCAGGTGACAGCCTGAACCTCTATTACGAACTTGCTAAAGAATCCGATTGGAGTTTCGCCGAAAATGGCAGTTACTTCTCTGATGCTAAAGACAATTTCAACTATCAACTCAACAGTATTGTCGCAAATAATGGCAAAGCATTGGTTGTCACTATTTCGAACATTTTACCTCATCAAGCATTATCAAAAGAGCTAGCAAAATTATTAGCTAACAGTCCAAATAAGGCTATTGCAGGACAATTAGATCAAAAAGCAAATTATGAGATCAATTTTCGACTAATTGCCAAAAGAGATGGAGACATTAACTCGCTTATGCGTTACTTCTCTCAAGATCCTCGTGTCATCATTGAGGACATGGAGCCAACCTAATTTATAAATGCGCAGAGTCTATCTCTGCGCTTTTATTATGATTACATAAAAATAAATAATGAGACTGACCAATTAAAGTGGCGAGTTTACGCTCGGAACATAACGGTTTAAACCAACCTAAGCGATAAAAAACTGGGCTCCAGCCCAGCTTAATGCTTTGATCTATTGACGCTAGCGCTGAGTATTTTTCATTTAGTACACTTTGAAGTATTGCTTTAACAAAATATGCTTCTGCCAGATCAGGTTGCGCAATTAATACCTGCTCAATTTGATTCATAGCATATTGATTTTGCTCTAGATGAATCAATACCTGCGCTTTTTCTAATTGTTCAGCAATATTCTTTGGCGAAGCATCAAGGCGCTTATTAATTCTTGCATATAAGGAGAGTGCCTCAGCAGTCTGGCCCTTTAAATAAAGTAAGTCAGCGTAATTTAGCTGCAAGGTAGATGTTTCTGACGCTAATAGCATAGCTCGATTCGCAAATATTAATGCCTCATCTAACTCGCCTTGCAAGGAGAGAACGATAGAGTAATTACTAAGTATAGAAGGGCTCTGCTGCCCTGAATCAATTAATTTTTGATAATGTTGTTGCGCCTCTTTTAATTCTCCAGATAACAATGAAATATCAGCCAATGTTTTTAGCGTCACAATATCCGAAGGGTTGTAGCGTAAAACCTCTTTTAAATAAGTGGCAGCTTCAGCACGATGTCCTTGAGTGAGGTAAGCAATCGCAAGATTTCTTGTTGCGAGCAAAGTTGGTCTAAGTGTGTATGCATTGCGAGCATGCGTTAATGCGCTTTCTAGATCGCCAATTCGATTATAGTAAACAGCTAAAATACTCTGCTTTTGATATGCCTCTAATGATGAGTTTTGAATTTGCTTAATAACCTTATAAGCTTTACTTTGCTCACCTGCGTGTTGATATATTTCCAACAAATCAATTAAGTAAGCTGGGCTTTCACGATAAGATTCGGGTGAATTATCTAGCTGAGTTTGTAGCTCTTTTATAAGCGCAATATTTTGCGTCATCTTATAAAGTCGCAACATAATTTTTCGATAAAGCGGGTAAAGAGGTTTAAAATCAGCACGCTGAAAAAGCAACGACTCTGCTATTGATTTCTCTACTTTAGAGCTTTCCAAGTTATTGGCAACGAGTGCCACCAGTGACACATATTTATCAACAAATTCATCAGACAAGGATAACTGACTGTGCTCAGCAACCTTTACATCAAGCAAGCTCTGCACCGAAGAAAGTGCCGAATTGTATATATTTAGATAGTTTTCTTTATCTGTCGCGGTACGATATTTACTCACTACTGTGGCATTTTGATCAAGCTGACTCAAACTAAAATCACACGACAAAGGATTGCAGTCTAGTTTTGGTACTAATAACTTTGATGCACCGAGTGCACTTGCCAACCCGCTCAAACTAGCTTCTTTACCCAATACGTTTCGTGTTTGTTTAATTTCTTGTTCTGAAATCAAAGCATAATGCCGACTCTCTAACAATAACTCAGTTACTGCGTCAGTGACTCCCAAGTTAAGTAACCTCTTTTGTGTTTCTGTCACCTCGCTTGTCGATGTAAAATCAATTGGTAAAAGCGCAATATACTCCTTCGTTTGCATCGCCAAATAAGTCCAAATCAGCAAACCAAAACACACTGTAAAGCCGATTAAGTACATAAGCCTTTTATCAACTAGGGGGACGCTTTGCTGCTTTTCGATATCTTTCACTTCAACAGTAGGGCAATCAAAACTGAGCGTTGCTAAAATACTTTCAAACTGTGCAGCTACCAAGCCCGCACTTGTTGGTCTATTTTCTGGTTTAAAGGCCAATAACTTTTTAATTAGTACTGCCAAATCGGGTGATATAGTATAAATAGATTCATAATTTGCACGGCAAGGGGATGACTTTATTGCTGCAGCAATATCTTGATCTGCTGTACTTTTAGCTTGATTTATATAAGCATGAACATCACTAAATAGCTGATATGCCATTAACCCCAATGAAAATAGGTCGCTGCGAAAATCTAATGTCTCGTTATTAAGTTGTTCTGGTGACATTGCTTTCAAACTACCAAAACTTGTAGTCTGTGTGTTTATGTCTTTGTGCTTTATTTTTGAAATACCAAAGTCTGCAATTTTCACTGCACCATTTTCACTGATCAATACATTGGCGGGCTTTAAATCGAGATGTAGAATCTCTTTTTCATGAATACCTGCTAAGCCATCACAAATATGCGAAAGTATATCTATTTTCTCAGTTATACTGAGCTGCCGCTCTTTTATTAGATGTGCAAGTGTGGTCCCTTTAACGTATTCCATTTCTAATAAAACCTGCTCATCCTCATGAAGGATTCTATAGAGCTACACGATATTTGGATGATTAAAGCTAGCAATGAGCTGTGCTTCGTTTATGGCACGTTGAACATTGTCACTCTTTAGCTTCATGACTTTAAGTACAACTTGCCTGTTCAGTTGCACGTCTGTCGCAAGGTATATTGTGCTCATCCCTCCTTGCGCCAGTACTTGTACCTGTTTATAGTAATCCTTTAATAAAAACACAAACAACTCGGTCAGTTAAGTGCATATTTATTAGTTTAGCTCCCAATGTTAATTAAAGGCAAAATAAATGATAATAAAATGCTAATATAAAATAATTTCTCCATATATAAGGATGTATTTATGGCAGTACTTACCTGTAAAGACTCTGGTAAAAGCATTTATTTACGCGACTTCCATCGCTTTGGCCGTTTAGCTCATTCTGTAGATACACTATTAAATTATCCAGAAATCACTCGGATACATGCTGTGATTGAGTGGGTTGAGCCACATTGGTACATTCGTGATTTGAGTAAAAATGGCGTGTGGCTTAATGGTAGAAAGCTTGAAAAACACAGCAAATCTAAATTAGCTTTAAATGATAAAATCAGCTTTTCTGAACTTAATAAGGTAACTTATCAATTAACCTCAATTGAGCCACCGAAGGATCTTTTATTACCCGTTGCTAATGATTCGCTTGATGCTATTGTACTGGAACGATATCACTTTCTGCCTAATAACCACGACCCCGTAATAATCGTCTACTTTGATCCTCACAATTACATGTGGTGCTACGAAAGTACCGATGATCACCAGGTCTCTCCCCTCGAAGAAGGTCAAACCATAGCTATCGACGGTCAACAGTGGCAGTTGTTTAAAGCTGAAATGACCTCACAAGAAAACACGATTGACCTAAGCCCTATCTCCACCAATGATTTAGAATTTATCTTCAGCTTAAGCTTAGACGAAGAACAAACTGAGTTAAAAGTGAAGCACAATGATGGACTACAAGACTTTGATGTACGCTCGCATCATTACCTCACCGTGTTATTAGCGCGCTATAAACTAGCAGATATTAAAAATAAATTTTCACCCGAGGTGCAAGGCTGGGTGCAAGTAAAAAAACTAGCCCGCGATTTAGGTATTAATGAATGCCATGTCAATATTCAAATCCACCGTGCTCGTAAGCAATTTATTGAATCATTTAATAATATGTCAGCAGATACACTTATTGAACGTAAGCGAGGAAAAGTTCGCTTTGGTGGTGAGCATTATGTGATTTACAAAGGACAGGCATGTGAATCAACAGAATAGCCTGATAAATCGGCTGTTGTATCACAACAACCTCTAGATCTTATAACACTAATAATAGCAACTGAACTTGCTCAAGCTATAAACTGCTAGTACTAAACTCAAGTTAAAGCGCCAATTCAGTAACCCCTATATAATAAGGGGTTACTTTACAGAGTGTTATTTAATCTCAACACGTTGTGAGCGCATAACCACTTCGTCATTTAACTCAATACCGATACCTGGCTCTTCTGATACTTGGAAGAAACCATTTTTAGGTTGTGGATCTTGAATACACAATTCACGGTTCCACTTTTTAATTGCATAAGTGTGATGCTCGTGAATTAAGAAGTTAGGAATTGCGGTTTCTAAGTGTAACGAAGCTGCTGTTGCTACTGGGCCGCCACACACGTGAGCTTGAATACGCACATCAAAAATATCGGCATAATCACACACTTTTTTAGTTTCAGTGAAACCACCACACAAGCCTAAGTCTGGCTGTAGCACATCAATACTTTGATCTTCTAAGTATGGACGCACACCCCAGCGATTATACAAACGCTCACCACCAGCAATTGGCACCGCTACTTTGTCGGCAACTTTTGCATGTAATGAGTGATTTAAGTAGTTCACTGGCTCTTCGTAATACATACAATCGAACTCTTCAGCAATTTCACCAATTTGAATTGCAGATGTCGCACCTGGCAAACTGTGACATTCAAAAATAATATCAACTTCGTCACCTACCGCTTCACGAATGGCTTGCATACGTGCACGATACAATTTCATTTCTGCGCGAGAAATGATGTTAGTACGATCGTAATAAGTATTGCCGTTTTTATCGTACTGGATTGGGTCAACTTTAACCGCATCATACCCTTCAGCCATCGCCTTAAGCGCTGCTTCTGCGTATTCTTCTGGGTGAACAAGTGCTTTAAATTCACTGTCCCAGTCAAACTGTAGTTGTGATGCGTATGTACGTAGCTTGTCGTTAACTTTACCGCCTAATAGCTGGTAAACAGGCAAGCCTAATGCTTTACCTTTAATATCCCAAAGTGCGGTATCAATAGCGCTCATTGCGGCATACACAACAGGACCACCGCCTAAACCCCAAAAGCTTTCGCGTAGCATTCGTGACCACAGTTTTTCTGTTTGAAATGGGTCATGACCAATTAAAAATGCATCAGCCATTTCTTTGATCATTGCCGCTGCAGCACTGTGACCTAAATCATAAGCAAGGCCTGCCTCTCCTACACCGCTAATACCTTCATCAGTGTGAATACGCACAAAAACAGGTGTCCAAGCAGGTCTGTCTGGACAATGAATATCGAACACTTCGACGCGATTAACTTTCATGGTTACTCCTTACTGAGCAAAACTAGGATCAAGACGATAAGCTTTACGCAACATTGCCGGCCAAGCTAACTGGCCACCGGTGCTGCCGCTATGCACGACATTCGCTTGATTATAAATATTATCGATAATAGGTTGTGGTACTGGGATTGCTGTTTGACCACTGGCTTGGATAGCTAATTGAATTTCACAGGCACGCTGTAAATCATAAAAACGCATAAACGCATCACCCACTGTTGGGCCAACGGTTAAACCACCGTGGTTAACCAATAACATGTGGTTGGTGGTGCCTAAGTCATCTTGCAAGCGCTTTTTCTCATCACTGTTTACCGCTAAGCCTTCGTAGCCATGATAAGACAATGATGGCAATGAGAACATTGAGTATTGGCTAAGTGGCAACAGGCCTTTTTCTTGCGTTGCAACGGCGATGGTTTCTTTTGTGTGTAAATGAATAACACAGTGTGCGTCATCACGTACTTCGTGAATGGCGCTGTGAATCGTAAAGCCCGCAGGGTTAATTTTAAACGGCGTGTCATCAAGAATATTGCCTGCTAAATCCACCTTCACAAGGTTTGACGCAGTCACTTCATCAAAACTTAAACCAAATGCATTTACCAAATAGTGATCCGTACCAGGTAAGCGCGCCGATAGGTGGGTGTAAATTAAATCCCCCCAACGGAAATGCTCAACCAAACGGTAACATGCCGCTAAATCTACGCGTAGCTGCCATTCTTGTTCAGATACTTTATTTTTTAAATCGAGTTTTGGTAAGTCAAACATGGGAAACCTTGTATATGTGACAAGCACAAATAGATGTATAGAAGTCTAAAACACTATTAATCGATGATCAATAGCTGATACAAAAAGGCCACATCTACAGATGTGGCCTTTTCTTGCTAAAGTGGCGTTTATTTTACTTGCGATAAATAATCAGCAATTGCAGCCATTTCTTCTTCAGATACGTTTGCAACCATTGCTTTCATTGCCGCAGCCATACCGTTACTACGTGCACCTGACTTGATGTCTTTCATTTGTGCTAGTAAGTACTCTTTATTTTGGCCATTTAATTTAGGGTACTGAGGCATGATAGGGGCTTTACCTTCTGCACCATGACATGTTTGACATAGCTTAGCTGTGTAAAGTGCTGCACCATCTGCTGCCATTGTGTTAAAAGATAGGCTTGCAGCCATTGCAATGCCAGCCCCACATAAAACTTTTGTAATCTTGCTCATATTAGTCTTCTCTTTTTTGACGGGTTATTAAACATTTTCTTTAGTGTAGACCATGATTTAACAATATTGCACCCGAAAATTGTAATGGTGGCCGGTATGAGATAACTACCAGATCAAATCATCAGGTACTTCAAAATCAGCATACGGATCATCTTCATCTTTCTGCTTATCTTCAGGCTCAACATGGAACACTATGTAGTCTTCGCTAACTTCAGCGACTTTTCGTGCTGGTTCGTCTTCCAGTACAAAAAATTGGCCTTCTAAAACACAAATTGCCAAACGGCCTCCTGCAAGGGCTTTTTGTGTTTTTTCATTTACCTCTAGCTCCTTCACTTTATTTTGATAAGTGAAGTTAAAGGTGCGATCACCACGAATTTCATCTTGATTGTGGTGCTCTAAAATCTGCTTTACGCGAGCCACTTGCTCACGCTGTTTTTGCTCTTCTAAACGTGCTTTATTAAGCTCGTCGGCTTTTTTCTGCTGCTCAAGCTTTGTTTGTTCAATATGCTTTTGTAAATCACTTGGGTTGCTCGTAGCACCTTTTTTCTTCTTCTTTTGCTGCTTACGCTTTTCAGTTTTAGCCACCTTAGCTTGATGTGACGTTGTTAACCCTGCTTTAAGTAATTGATCTTGTAATGAACCCATGACTAAATTCCATATAAAAATGCCTAATTAGGGTTATTTTAATCAGCAATACGAACAAATAACAGTGTTCAGCTTAGATGATTCACTGCAATCGAGTATATTGCTGTGAGATTAACATGCGATGAAATCATGACATATTGATTTAACGCAAGATTTATCATTTTAGTCGTCTTTGAACTTGTAAAAAAAGCTGTACCCTATAAGCTAAAGCTTTTCCTCTTGGGAGCTAAAAATGCAGCTGCGACATTTGTTACTTTGCTCTGTATTTATTTTCTTTGTTTTATACGCCCCACAACCGTTACTTGGATTATTTGCTAGTCATTTTTCTGTCTCGCCAGCTACTGCTGGTAGCTTAATGACCGCGACTATGCTGCCACTAGCCATTGCTCCTTTGGTGTATGGCTTATTTTTAGCTAAGCGAAACCCGCTAACAATTTTAAAGATTGCCATGTTTGTGTTGGCTATAAGCTGCGTTGCTTTTACTTTAGCACCAAGCTTTGAGCTGCTGTTGCTGGTACGCTTTATTCAAGGGATCACCCTGCCTGCTGCGCTCACAGCCATGACCAGTTATATTGGTGTAACTTATCAGGCTGACCAATTACAACGTAATATGACTCTTTATATTGGCAGTACCATTGTCGGTGGATACTTTGGTCGTATGCTTGCTGCCTTATTCACTGACTTTTTAAGCTGGCAAAGTTTTTATTATGTGATTGCGGTAGGATTAATACTGTTTGCTGTCGTTATTCCTAAATCAAGCAAAACTGCCACAATTCATGCAGCACAGTCACCACTGCTATATCTGAAACAATTAAAAGATCCACTTGTGCTAAAGCTCTACGGAGCCGTTTTTTGTATGTTCTTTTGCTTTGCGGCGCTGTTAAATTATTTGCCATTCATCTTACAAGATAGCTTTGCTATCACTAATACTCGAGATATTGGTCTGGTTTACAGTGGCTATTTATTGGGAGCACTTGCCTCTATAGCTACCCCTTGGCTGTTACGAAAGTCATCAACTCCTTGGCGCTTACTAACATGGGTATTTGTCTTTTATAGCCTGACGATGGTGCTTTTAATGAGCCAACAATTAGTACTTTTTGTTATTGCTTTTACTGGTTTTTGCGGCGCAATGTTTGTGATCCACTCAAGTGCAGCCCCACTGGTTAATAAAATCAGCAACGCTCCTGTAAGTGTAACCAATGGAGGGTATGTTTCGTTTTATTACAGTGGTGGCGCACTGGGCTCATTATTGCCAGGGCTGGTGTATCAGCAACACGGCCAAATTGCTTTTATGACCGTGCTACTTTTAGTTTGCTTAGTAGGTTTAAGCTTAGTTTATTTGGCAGGTAGAAATACAATACGCGGTTGATGGCCGGTACTTTCAAAAAATAGCTCTAAGTCCTCTTTTTTCATCAGCCATGTAGCCGTATTTTCAAAAGGATGACAATGAAAAAGCTCGTTAAACCAAATTTCTTGGTCTAGCCAAAGGGTAACATTATTTTGCTTATCGTTTAAAAGTGCCAGCATAGAAACACAGCCCGGTGGCACTTTAAGATAACGCGCTAATCGCTCATCAGATGCAAATCCTAAGCGCGATAGCCCTTGCTGCTGAGCTTATAGCTTTTAAGTCAAGATGCTTATCGTGAGCGGTGATCACTAAAAAGTGGCGCTTGCCTTCGTTATCTCGTAAAAACAGGTTTTTTAATCGTGTGCCCGGTCTATCGAGCATAAATTTGTCGGCATCTAAGCTGCCGTGCAATGGTGGATGCTCAATCACCTCATAATTGATATCTAACTGAGCTAGCGTAGCTGCCAACTTGCTCTTATCTGCATACATTTACAAACAACGTCCTCGTAATTGCACACTTAAATCACGCCATAATACTTCGTCAATAATGTGTTTATCGTCGCAGTATTTTCGTGCTTTAAGTTCTTCATTTAATAATTCGACCGCTTGATCTTCGAGCATGAGTTTTAAGTTGCTCGACTCTTCAAATACTTCTTGCTCAGCAAAGTCTTTAAACTGACTACGTGTCATTGGCTTATCAAGGTTGATTGGACGTCTTCCTTGCGCCTTAACTGACACTACATAGGCAAAAATTTTATTGCCTTGGTCGTCATTTTTTTCGTAAAACTGTTTATTATTAATTTCAAAAGGCGGGGCCTCCTCTTGGCTTGCGCAACCAGCAAGTAATGCAAGTAAAAGCCATGCTATTTTTTTCATTATTGGATAAGCCTTGTACAGTGAATGGGCTCTAGTCTAGCAAAAATAAAACTTCAGAGTAAAAATTCGATCAATTTAAAAAAAATACTTGACCAAAAAGATAAAAATAATTAAAGTTCACCCCGCTTGAGACGCAAGACTTAAGCATCCTGTATTTTAGGAATGTGGGGCTATAGCTCAGCTGGGAGAGCGCCTGCCTTGCACGCAGGAGGTCAGCAGTTCGATCCTGCTTAGCTCCACCACTTTCCTACCTCTTTTAGGCAATCTGCCAAATTTAAATATCTAAAAAACTCATCTTTATATTTCGATTCGTTTTATTTTAGACACAAAAAAACCGAGCAAAGCCCGGCTTTTTAAACTATTACTTTTTAGTGATTACTCACGAATTTGACCTTCGCCATTCACTAAATATTTTTCTGTTGTAAGTGACTCAAGACCCATTGGACCATAAGCATGTAGCTTCGTTGTCGCAATGCCAATCTCAGCACCTAAACCTAACTGTGAACCATCAGAAAAACGCGATGACGCATTAACCATTACCACAGATGCATCTACACTACGTTGGAATAGCTCTGCAGCGGCTTTGTCTTTAGTACAAATCACTTCGGTATGGTTTGAACCAAACTTAGCAATATGATCAATAGCACCGGCAAAGTCAGGTACCACCTTGATTGCGATTTCTAGATCTAAGTACTCTTCACCAAACTCGTCGTCAGCAAGTACTGTTGCATTATCAAAGTACTCGGCAGCTTTCGCATCTGCATTTACTTTAACGCCTTCTTGACGAAGAACAACAGCACACAGATTTAAAAACTCATCGGCGATATCTTGGTGTACCACTAAGCCTTCTAGAGCATTACACACACCAGTACGCTGAGTTTTACCATTCAATAGTAAATTGATTGCTACATTCAGGTCAGCATCTTTATCTACATAAAGGTGACATACACCTTTAAAGTGCTGAATTACTGGAATGGTGCTGTTTTCCGTTACAAAATTAATTAAACCTTCACCACCACGCGGAATGATTAAGTCAATAGTGTCGCGCTGTTGCATCAGTTCCATCAATAAGCCACGGTCTGGATCTGGGATCACCGAAATTAACGCTGCTGGTAAACCATGCTTTTCAAGTACTTTGTGCATCACACTTGCAATAGCTTGCGAGCTACGAAGTGCTTCTTTACCACCACGTAAAATAACACCATTACCTGATTTAAAGCATAATGCACCCGCATCAGCCGTCACATTTGGGCGTGCTTCATAGATCATACACACAACACCAAGTGGTACACGCATCTTACTGATCTTAATACCATTAGGACGCTCTGAAATTTCACGCAACTGACCAACTGGATCATCAAGGCTTACAATTACTTCAATACCTTCAGCCATTGCCTCAATGCGCTCATCATTAAGCGTTAAACGGTCAATCATAGCTGCAGCAAGGTTATTATCACGCGCTGCCGCTAAATCACTTTCGTTTTCTTTGATGATAAAGGCTTTGCTTTCACGTAGCGCCTCTGCCATCTCAGTTAAAACTTGATTCTTAGTAGCAGTATCAAGCAGGGCTAACTGCGTAGCCGCTTTAGCTGCTTGACTCGAAATATCCGTAATTAAACTCATGACTTCTCCAATAATGCGATATCTTTTTCTGAAACAACTGGGCCGATTGAATCTTGCATCTTTTCGCTAAATTCACTTTGCTCGTTGTCAGCAATAAAATTCAATAAACAGCTACTGTAATTCGCTGTCGCTTTTGCTAGACGCGTACCATCATCACTGCGGACTAAAATAGTATCGCCTACGCCAAATTCTCCATGTACTGCAACGATCTCATCGCTGCGAATACAACCATCTTCGGTTGACTCGTCAATTGAGCCTTCAACAACAACCTCACCCTGCTCATTTGCAGTGTGTGTCATCCAGTGCACAGCTTCTTGCATTGGCTTTTCATAAGGTGTGAAGATTGTACCTGGGTTGTCACCCTCTAATAATCGATTAAATGTTTCTTCTTTGAAACCATTCAAGATAAAGGTAGTAATACCGTGTGAAGTCGCTTTTTCTGCCGCTTCAATTTTCGTTTTCATACCACCTGTACCTACTGCGCTTGTAGCACAGCCTGCCATTGCATAAATCGATTCATCAATGCTTTCGATTTCCGGAAGTAGTACCGCATCTTCATGTAAATTAGGATTTTTATTATAAAGACCGTCTACATCTGAAAAAATCATTAACGCATCAGCATCGGCCGCAGCAGCAACCATGGCTGATAAGTTATCGTTATCACCCACTTTAAGATCATCGGTTGTTACCGTGTCATTTTCATTGATAATAGGTAATACACCGTGCTCCAGTAAAGTAAATACTGTTTCACGTATACTGGTATAACGCTCACGGTCACGTAAGTCACCGTGTGTTAATAAAATTTGCGCAGATGGGAAATCAAAGAAGCGATCCCACATTGCCATCATTTCGGTTTGACCGGCTGCTGCCATCGCTTTTTTCATTGTCACTGAGCGCTTTTCTTGCTTTGGAAACAAGTGTGAACCTGCAGCAACCGAACCCGATGACACTAAAATTACTTCGATACCTTGCGCACGACAGCGAACGATGAACTGTGCAATGGTTAGTAAGTAGCGAGAACGACACCCGTCCTGCTCCGGTGCGATCAATGCGCTACCAACTTTTAATACTATACGTCGCCATTTAAACTTTTGCATAACTGTTCAACTTTCCATTTTACTATCTGTTCAGTGCCACGATGCCACTGATAAAAAGACTCGCGATTAGTATCACTAAACGCACTGACTATTATCACTTTGTCAAACCACTTATCTATACACACGACTATGCCACGCAACGACTGCGATTAGATATAGCACAACTTTTATTCAGTCAGTAGACCAAACGGTTATAAACCATAAGTTGATAAAAAAGATAAGTGTTGTTTATGTATCGCTGTAAAAAGCTGTGTGCGGCTTTTATTAATAACAACATACATAGAGCCTATACAATCTGGTACACCAGCAGATAGGGTGTAGATTGTATGACCGAGATTCAGCTGCCACGATGGGAGCTAAACATTGACCAGATAATGAACCATAATTATATTCAACACGTAATAAATGCACGCTGAATCTACACAAGTTCATTTCTATTTAATTTGAAAACAAAGTGTATAAAACACTAAAAATGTCGCAAACAACTGATTTTTTGAAATCAAAGCTAAAAACAATGTGCTTATTGCTAATAACTATTTAGATATCAAATTGTTTGAACACGAACTATAATACGGGAGATTAGGGGCAGAGATCAAGTGCGAAAAGTAGTCATAAGCCTTATACTTACCATAACCACAGAAAATACACATTTAATAACAGTATGTTAGAGGTCTTTTGTTGATATGTAATAATTTTTAATGAACCAAACTAAGTTTTATTTTCAAAACACCCCCAAAAAGTAGTAATAACGACTAAAATCGTATTTGAAGCAACAAGATTGCTTGTATCCATGACGGTGAGTAGGCTTTAATAAGCAAGCATTATATTTGGAAAGTCAGCGACTAATTATCGTCTTGAAACGCGATTATCTAAGGTGTTGGTATTTTTAAGTTGTAGTAACTAAAGGATAATTCATTCTATGTCAGCAATTTTTATAGCAGGGATCGCCTTGTGTTCAGTATTGGCACAATGGGTAGCGTGGGCGTTTCGTGTACCGGCTATTTTGTTTTTACTACTAACAGGTTTGTTACTCGGACCCTTTAGTGGTGTGCTAGAGCCTGATGCACTTCTTGGCGACTTGTTATTTCCTGTCGTCTCTTTAAGTGTGGCGGTGATCCTGTTTGAAGGATCATTAACATTGCACTTTCGAGAACTTAAAGGCATTGGTAAAGTGGTTCGAAACCTCTGTTCAATCGGGATGATCACGACCTGCCTGGTCATAAGTCTCAGTGCCTACTGGATTTTAGAGCTTAATTGGCGTGTTGCTGCTGTTTTAGGAGCAGTGTTAGTTGTTACAGGCCCTACTGTCATAGCGCCACTTTTAAACTCTATGAGGCCCACTCAAGATATCGACCGTATCCTCCGCTGGGAAGGCATCGTGATTGACCCAATTGGGGCTTTATTTGCGGTATTGGTGTTTGAAGCCGTTATGTTGGTTGGTCAGGGTGAAGTATTTAGCCATACCATTATCGCGCTATTTAAAACCTTAGGCGTTGGTTTGACAATTGGTGTAGTTGCCGGATGGCTTACTACGCTTCTTATTCGCCGTGAGTGGCTGCCATTTGAATTACACAAGTTTGGTATTCTAGCCTTAGTACTTATTAGCTTTACCGTCTCTAATCACTTAAGCCATGAATCGGGCTTACTAGCAGTGACAGTATTTGGTATTTGGCTTGCCAACCAAGATGAACTCGAAATTGATTCAGTGCTTGAGTTTAAAGAAGATTTATCGATGATTTTAATTTCATCGCTATTCATTTTACTTGCAGCCCGCCTTCAATTATCTGATTTGATGATGTTACACAGCGATGTGTTTATTTTCTTAGCTATTGTGCTATTTGTGGCTCGCCCAGCGTGTATCGCGATATCTACGTTTAGAACCGACTTACCTATTAAGTCTCGTTTAGTGCTGTCATGGATTGCACCGCGCGGTATCGTAGCCGCAGCGGTAGGTTCTGTCTTCGCATTAAGTATGGTTGAAGCCGGTATTGCTGATGCAGAAAAAATGGTACCACTCATATTCACAGTGATTATCGTAACAGTGGTACTACAAAGCCTAACAGCAACGCCACTGGCAAAGCTGTTGAAAGTTCGCCAACCTGCGCCAAATACCATTTTGATTATTGGTGCAAACCATGTCGCTCGTGCCATTGCCTGTGGCTTAAAAGATCAAAATATTCCGGTGCACTTGTCTGACCCTGCATGGGAGAACTGTAAAATGGCACGTATGGATGGTTTGCCTTGCTACTATGGTAATCCACAATCTGAGCATGCTGAGCGTTATTTACCGTTAACGACGATTCGCAGCGTATTAGCGCTTTCGCCTAACCGCCATCACAACGCATTAGGCGTGCAATACTTCTCGCACCTGCTCGACGAAAAGGATGTGTTTTCATTACGTTCTTCAACTAACCACGCCAAAGCAAACAAAGACAGTGCAACCTTTTTGTCTCGACAAATTTTGTTTGGCGATAATGGTGCGTATGCTCGCTTGAGTAGCCTAATTGCAAAAGGTGGCAAAGTCAGTGCCACACGGATTTCAGAAGAATTTAGTTGGGAACAATACAAAGAAGTAAACAGCGAAGCAATTCCACTGTTTATTTTGCATGGTGAAAAATCAGATGACGATGACTCTCCTGTGAAGATTCGCCCGTTCACAACCAACATGGAAAAAGCTCCTCAAGTAGGTGAGCGTATTGTTGCGCTACAGCCTCCAAAGATGTCGGTTTTAAAAGACCCTAATAACGGCAAAAATAAAGAGATAAAAGAAGATTAATAACAAAAGGCCAGTTTAAAACTGGCCTTTTTTATACACAATTATACCGACTACATCGGTAAGCGAGCTCGTGCGACGACGCTGTCAGGCATTTTTTCGGCAAGCTTAGCAAGTAAGCCTTCAATTTTTTTATGGGTGGCTTTATCAGCAACCATTGAATGAAACAACCAACGGTAAGCATCTTCATAATCTCGCGGACTACCATAACCTTGGTTAAACAAATTTACCAACCGCATCTGGGCTTTTAAATTCCCCTGTGCAGATGCCTCTCGCAGATAAGTTACAGCCATTGCTTTATCTTGCTGTACTAATTGACCGACATCATAGTAGCGCCCTAATTGCTCAAGTGCGGCCGCTAGACCCTGCTCAGCAGCCTTACGCATATAATAGACACCAAGTTCTACATTTCGGTCGACACATACGGCATACGCTAGCATGTCACCATACAAGAACTGATACGATGGCAACGCCATTTTATTGGCTCGCGCTTCGATATCTTGAACTAACTGGCAATCATCTGCCTTTACACGTGCCAAATGGGTGTTTTTATTTATTAGAGCGATTAACTCGCTCTCTGTGTAAAGAGGCACAGCTGTAATAGGCTCTTCAGCCATGCTTAGGCTTGAGAAGAGTAATGTTAAAGGCAATAAAACACGCATCAAAATCACTTAAATAAAGTCGGTCTTAGCAAATAATATACAATTATCATTCCAGAGTGAATTTTGGGCACAAAAAAAGCTGCCGAAGCAGCTTTTTCAGTCACTATGACGATTATGCAAATGGGCTGCGTAATACCATAGTTTCTACACGATCTGGGCCAGTAGAGATAATATCAACTGGAACACCAGTGATTTCTTCAATACGCTTGATGTAATCAAGTGCCGCTTGCGGTAATTGATCAACTGACGTAGCACCTACTGTGTTTTCTGACCAGCCAGGCATCTCTTCGTATACTGGTGTTACTTTCTCGTAACCTTCAGCAGCTAATGGCGTAACGTTCGTTACAGTGCCATCTTCTAACTGGTAACCAGTACAGATTTTTAATGTTTCTAAACCATCTAATACGTCTAGTTTAGTTAAACAGAAACCTGAGATGCTGTTGATTTGAACTGCACGGCGCATTGCCACTGCATCTAACCAACCAGTACGGCGTAAACGACCAGTCGTTGCACCGAACTCATGACCTTTTTCACCTAAGTGCTTACCTACTGGATCTTGTTTATCAAGACCGTCGTAAAGCTCTGTAGGGAACGGACCAGAACCTACACGTGTTGTGTAAGCTTTAATAATACCTAGCACATAATCAAGGTGTAATGGACCAAAACCAGCACCTGTCGCTACACCACCAGCTGTTGTGTTTGACGATGTTACGTACGGGTAAGTACCGTGGTCGATATCAAGTAATGTACCTTGTGCACCTTCAAATAAGATGTTGTCACCCGCTAAACGCGTTTGATCAAGTAGCTCAGTAACATCAACAACCATTGCTTTTAAGATATCTGCGATAGCCATTGCATCGTCAAATGTCTTTTGGAAGTCAACAGGTTCAACTTTGTAGTAATGCTCTAACGTGAAGTTATGGTATTCCAATACTTCTTTAAGCTTGCTAGCAAACTGTTCTGGGTTGAATAAATCACCAACACGTAAACCACGACGTGCTACTTTGTCTTCATAAGCTGGACCGATACCACGACCTGTAGTACCGATTGGCTTATCGCCACGTGCTTTTTCACGGGCTAAATCTAATGCAATGTGGAAAGGTAAAATTAACGGACATGCTTCGCTAATTAATAAGCGCTCACGTACTGGTACGCCACGCTCTTCTAGCATACCGATTTCTTTCATTAATGCTTCTGGTGATAAAACAACACCATTACCAATCACACACTTAACATTGTCACGTAATACACCCGATGGAATAAGGTGTAAAACCGTCTTTTCACCGTTGATTACCAAAGTATGGCCTGCGTTATGACCACCTTGATAACGAACTACTAAAGATGCTTTGTCTGTAAGGAGGTCAACTACCTTACCCTTACCTTCGTCACCCCATTGGGTGCCTAGTACAACAACGTTTTTACCCATTGCAAATTCACTTAGAAAAAATTAGGACGAGATTTTATCAGAAAACGAGGTGAAAGATCACCCCGTTTAGCTTATTTTTTCTGCGCCTGAATTTTTATCATCTAAATAAACGCGACAAGCTTTGTCAGAACAGGGAGTTATAAACTGGCAGGAGTGAATAAATTAATAAAACACAGAAACAAAAAAGCCCTACAAACTGCAGGGCTTTTGTTCAACACAGTATTTAATTACTGTGCTTTCGATCCTTTCATATAGTTAAAGAAGTCGCTGTCTGGTGAAATCACCATTACGTCTTGTTTATCTTTGAAGGTCTTTTTATACGCTTCTAAGCTGCGCACAAAACCAAAGAACTCAGCATCTTTGCTGTAAGCATTCGCGTAAATAGCAGCAGCTTCAGCATCACCTTGACCACGAACCGTACGTGCATTACGTTCAGCATCTGCCAGCATAACTGTAACTCGACGGTCTACTTCAGCACGAATGGTTTCAGCTTTTTCTTGACCTTCAGAACGGTGCTCTTTTGCCACTGCAGTACGCTCAGCACGCATACGTTGGAAGATTGAGCTACTCACTTCTTGTGGTAAGTTAATTTGCTTAACACGCACGTCTAGCACTTCGATACCTAGCTCCTGCGCACTTTCTGAAGCTTGTACTAATGCTTCTTCCATTAGCTCACTACGTTCACCAGAAACTATCTCTCTGATTGTACGCGAACCAAAGTTAGTACGAAGACCATTGTTCACTTTTTGCTTAAGTAATGTTTCAGCGTATTGCTTATCACCACGTGCACGAAGATAAAAAGCACTAAAATCATTAATACGCCATTTCACATACGAATCAACGATTAAGTCTTTTTTCTCGCTTGTTACAAAGCGGTCAGGTGCACCATCAAGCGTTTGAATACGTGCATCTAAACGACGTACTTGGCTAAAGAATGGCACTTTTAAATGTAAACCAGGGCCATATACCACCGCGTTATCGTTGCTGTCTTTTTCAACTTTGCTGAATAACAGTACGATCGCCTTTTCGCCTTCTTGAACAACAAATACAGCAGAGAAAGACAATACAACAGCAAGGGCAAGTATTACTAAACTAAAATTCTTCATCTTGCTTATCTCCCCTCATTAAAACGGTCAGTTGCGAAACGATCATTACTCGAATTAACCGTGCTGTTACGCGACGTGTTTATTTTATTGCGAAGATCTTTGATATCACTTGAGCTTGGTAATGCAACACGTGTTGCTGTACCTTGCTTTTCCATGATTTTATCAAGTGGTAAATACAACATGTTATTACCGCCTTTCACATCAACTAACACTTTAGAGCTGTTACCAAGTACTTCTTCCATCGCATCGATGTATAAGCGCTGACGTGTTACTTCTTTTGCTGCTTGATATTCAGGTAGTAGCTTTTCAAATCGTGCCACTTCACCTTGTGCTTCAAGCGTAATACGTTCACGGTATGCTTCTGCTTCTTGCGTCATACGTGTAACCTGACCACGCGCTCGCGGTTCAATTTCACGGGCATAGGCTTCAGCTTCACGAATGAAACGTTCTTCATCTTCTTGCGCTGCAATTGCATCATCAAAGGCGTCTTTTACTTCACCCGGCGGACGTGAATCTTTAAAGTTCACATCACTAACGATAATACCTAAATTATACGGCTCGATGATTTTGTTTAGCTCATCCCATGTTTGTTGACGAACAAGCTCACGGCCTGTTGTTAACACTTGGTCCATCTTCACATGACCAATTACATAACGCAGTGCGCTATCTAATGCTTGCTGTAAGCTATGATCAGCATCGGTGACGCTAAACTTGTATAAATGCGGGTCGATAACACGGTATTGTACTTCAAACTCAACATTAACCACGTTTTCGTCTTCGGTTAGCATGAAACCTTTTGCAGATAAAGAACGAACTGCTTCGATATCAACTGGGATCACGCGTTCAATGAAGGTCATTTTCCAACGTAAGCCTGGTTCTGCAATACGGTCATATTGACCAAACTGTAAAACAATACCACGTTCAGCTTCTTTTACTGTGTAAATACCACTTAATGCCCATACAATGACGGCAATAATCAGGATGAAAGAAATGCCTGCGCCACCAAGTCCGCCGTTATTTTTACCTGGCTTATTGCCACCAAATAAACCGCCAAACTTGTTGCCGAACTTACGCAGTACCTCGTCTAAATCAGGTGGGCCTTGATCTTTTCCGCCTTTATTATTCCACGGATCTTTATCATTGCCATTGTTACCCGGTTCATTCCAGGCCATAGCTATACTCCATTGTTATCTAAATGAATTAGGTTAAATCTATCAAATCTACAGCATTTCTCATACTAAAAAAGACAAATGCTGGTAACTTTTAGTCAGCTGCAATAAAAGAATCGAGCTCTTGTCCCATTTCTTTTTTCAAGCGGTTCCACTCTGCCATAGGTAATCGTACTGACAACAGCCAGTTACCTTGTTCATCAAAACTCTCTTGATGAACCGCGTTTAAATTAAATAGTGCAGCTCGAATACGACCATGCTGAGGGGGTAATTTTAGCTCATCAGCAAACATCTTCTTGGCAAGTAACTCATTAATTGCCTCTGATAGTAGTTCGCAACCTACCCCTGTACGCGCAGACAACCAAACTCGAATCGGCTGACCTTCGTCGTTTCTATCTATACGCGGCGCAACGTCATCTAGCGCATCTATTTTGTTATAAACTAGTAACTGCGGCACCTCATCTGCTTCAATCTCTTTTAAAACAGACTGTACTTGCTCAATATTTTCTTTACGTCGTGGGTCTGCGACGTCGATAACATGTAACTGTAAATCAGCTTCGCGGGTTTCAGTTAAGGTTGCTTTAAACGCCGCTACTAAATCATGAGGTAGATGACGAATAAAACCAACTGTATCGGCTAAAATTACGGGGCCGATATCGCCAATATCCAACTTACGTAGAGTTGGATCTAGCGTTGCAAATAACTGATCAGCTGCATACACATCAGAATCAGTAATACGGTTAAATAATGTTGATTTACCCGCATTGGTATAACCCACTAGCGATACTGTAGGGATTTCGTTACGCGTTCGCGCACGACGCCCTTGCTCACGTTGAACAGCCACTTTATCTAAACGGGCACGAATATTTTTAATTCTTGCACGTAGCAATCGTCTATCGGTTTCGAGCTGGGTTTCACCCGGACCACGTAAACCTATCCCGCCTTTTTGTCTTTCAAGGTGGGTCCAACCTCTGATCAAGCGGGTAGAAATATGCCTTAGCTGAGCTAACTCAACTTGAAGTTTACCTTCGTGAGTACGCGCTCGCTGCGCAAAAATATCAAGGATCAAACTCGTACGATCAAGTACACGGCACTGACAAACGCGCTCTAAATTGCGTTCCTGTGACGGGCTAAGTTGATGGTTGAAAATAATGACATCTGCATTGTGGATTTTGACAGTTTCAGCGATTTCTTCTGCTTTTCCGGTACCGACGAAAAGCTTCGGATGAGGTGCTTGACGACTGCCTTGCACAATCGCCAAACTACTAACACCAGCAGAAGATACCAACAACTCTAATTCGTGAAGATCTTCACGATCTCCCTCTTTAGGTAAGTCGATATGAACTAAAACTGCCTGTTCGCCGGCTTCATAACGGTCAAACAAGCATTACGCTCCTAAGTTTAAAAATTTCCAGGTTCTTGCTCTTCTGAATCATCACTTCCTTGAACACCTTGGAAGTTAACAGAACGCGCTGGAACAACAGTTGAAATAGCGTGTTTATACACCATTTGATTTACGGTGTTTTCAAGTAAAATAACAAATTGGTCAAATGACTGGATTTTACCCTGCAACTTAATGCCATTAACCAAAAAGATTGATACTGGAATGCGCTCACGACGTAACGCATTTAAAAATGGGTCTTGTAACGACTGGCCTTTTGCCATGTTATTTTCCTTCGTTCTAGGTGTTATTATAATTAAGTAGCTGAACTAATTTAACAAAGCTAAAAAAATTCTAACTACTACTAGCTTAGCGAACTTACTACACGTTGCAAGTTTTCTTCATCACCCGTGGTTAACCAAGTTACTTCAGGCCAACCTCTTAACCAAGTTAACTGCCGCTTGGCTAACTGTCGTGTGGCTGCAATACCGCGAAAAACCATTTCATCATAGTCAATTTCGCCTGCAATGTAATCCCACATTTGTCTATAACCTACACAACGTATTGAAGGTAGATCTGGGTGTAAATCCTTACGTCTATATAGGGACGAAACTTCATTTTCAAACCCCTGTTCGAGCATTATTTTAAACCTTTTCTCAATCCGCTTATGTAATTCACTGCGATCATCAGGCGCAATGGCAAATTGATGAAAAGTATAAGGTAGCTCAGGCTGCTTTTGTTTTTGCAGCTCAGTCATTGTTTTACCTGTAATACGATACACTTCTAATGCGCGATTAATTCGTTGTGAATCATTTTCACTCATTTTATTCGCAGCATCTGGGTCGATATTCATCAGCTCTTTATGCAAATGAGGCCAACCAAATTGTTTTGCTTCTTTTTCCAGCTCACCGCGAACTTCCGGTGATGCTTCTGGTAGCGGCGATAGGCCATCAATAAGCGACTTAAAGTACATCATTGTACCGCCTACTAGGACAGGTACTTTACCTTGCTTATGAAATAGATCAATCTTTTCAATCGCATCACGGCGAAAATCCGCCACTGAATAACTGTCTGCAGGGTCAATAATATCAATCAAATGATGTGGCGCACGAGCAAGCTCTTCAGCGTTTGGTTTTGCTGTGCCTATATCCATATCTTTATAGACCAATGCTGAATCAACACTGATTATTTCAGTGTTTAAATGCTCACACAATGAAATTGCTAAATCGGTTTTCCCTGCAGCGGTTGGTCCCATTAAAAAAATGACCGGTAAGTTATTCAAGCCTAAATACCTTGCTTAATTTAAAAACTGAGATAGTTCTATTTTAACCGCTTTTTCGCGTAAACGTTGCATAGTTTGTGGATTATTTTCTAACCGCGATACTTGCTCCGCGAAGGCTTGGCTTGCGTAATAACGTGTTGGTATTTGCTGAACCAGCCAATTTAGCCATTCATCAAGCGAATTAGCTGATGCTTTACAGCCGTTGATCAGCCGTTCAATAGCATTACTCACATCGAGTAAATAAAGACAGGGTGGTAATTTTTTTACCATCACAAACTGTTTTTCAAGAATTAAATCAAAGCCTAGTAAGGTAAACCACGACTGCTGAGCATTTAAAGCGTCTATATCGTCAGCACTTGCATTGACTCTTACAGGTAATAATAAGGCTTTGCCGTCAAGACTACCCGCTTGCTCTACTTGGGCTTGCCAGTCGAGTGCTAAGGCATGTTTAAAGTGCGCAGCAAACAATTGATTATCTTCACTAAATACACACTCACCTTCACGTACGTGAATGAGTTTAGCAAGCTTTGTCTGCTCAGTAACGGGGGCAGCAATGCTCGGCTCTGGGCGTACTTGATCAAAATGCGCGGCATGTTGCTCACTGATCCCTTGATAAAAAGCATTCACATCTTGATGCGATGTTTTACTGCGTCCTTGGCTGTTGCTACTAAAACCTCCACCTGAGCGCCCTGTGGCTCCTGAATAACTCGGTGAGCGTGTTGGCTGTAATTCAGATTTAGGGTAATCATATTGCTCAGTTGCCATAGCCTGATTAAAGTGTGGCTGCGAGCTTTGTGAATTAGCCTCGGCAAACGGAGTGCGGTCAAAGGTCGGCTCCTGGACAAAACCAGCCTCTTGCTGAAGCGGCACAACAACTTGTTTAATTGCCTGCAAAATAAAGTCATGCACTAAACGACCTTGATGAAAACGCACTTCATGCTTAGCCGGGTGCACGTTTACATCGACCTGACGAGGGTCAATATCAATATAAATTACAAAGCCTGGTAGCTCTTCTGAACCTGCGACTTCTTCAAACGCTTGGCGGATCGCATGCAAAATGAGTTTATCGCGCATCATGCGATTATTAACATAGGTATATTGCGTGCTATTCGCTGAGCCCACCGGTAATACCCAACCACGCAGCATCAAACCAGCTTCACCAGATTGAATATGCAGCCCTTGTTCACTAAAGGCTTTTCCAGCAACTTGTGCTACACGCGTTATTGCTTGCTCAGGGTTTGGTTTAGCACGGTATTGACGCACCACTTTACCGTTATGAGTAAGCGTAATAGACACATCAAAACGACTCAGCGCAATGCGCTTTATAAGTTCATCAATATGTGAAAACTCGGTTTTCTCGGTGCGAAGAAATTTACGGCGTGCTGGCGTGTTAAAGAACAAGTCTTTAACCTCGATAGTAGTACCATCAGGATGTGCGGTTGGTTTTACTTGCACAGCCATGTCACGACCTTCAGCAAAGGCTTGCCATGCTGCCTCTTGGTGTTTTGGCTTTGAACTTAATGTTAACCGTGATACAGAGCTTATAGACGCCAGTGCTTCACCACGAAAACCCAGCGAGCAAATGTTCTCAAGATCATCGAGTGATTTTAGTTTACTCGTGGCATGGCGTGAAAGCGCGAGGGTTAGTTCATCTTTATTAATACCAGAGCCATTATCGCGAATGCGAATGAGCTTATGACCACCCCGTTCAATATCTATTTGAATGCGCGTTGCGCCAGCATCTAAACTGTTTTCGACCAGCTCTTTTACAACCGATGCAGGGCGTTCAACCACTTCACCCGCAGCAATTTGGTTAGCCAATCGCGCGGGTAGTATTTCTATACTCATAGTGTTCCTAACACGAAAATTGACTAGCTTTGCGGAATATCAAGCTCTTGACCTATAAACAAGGTATTCGATTTTAAGTTATTGACCGTTTTTAGCTTACTAACAGAGGTGTTGTATCTGCTTGCCAAAATACTTAACGACTCACCCGGACGTACTCTGTGCTTTGTTGGAAATTGCGCTTTTAATTTCGCAAATAACGAGTCATCTGGGGGATTTTGCATGTAGTAATTTTTAATTGAGGTGAAAATTGCTTTCGCTAAGCGCTCCTGATGCTGCGCCGTTTTTAGCATTCGCTCTTCACGCGGATTCGAAATAAACCCTGTCTCGACCAAAATAGACGGAATATCCGGTGATTTTAATACCGCAAGGCTCGCCGCTTGTGGTTGCTTCTTATGCATTTTAGCTACTTTTCTTAATTCGCTAACTACTTCTTGTGCAACACTAAAGCCTGTTTTCATCGAATGATCCATCGACATATCAAGCAGTGCTTGTGCTAAATATTTTTCGCTCGCGGTATCTTTTAATACCCCAGCGGCACCACCCAAAAGCTCGGAGTGCTTTTCTTTATCTTCAATCCACTTACCTATTTCTGAGTTAGCGCGGCGCAGTGAGAGCACCCACACAGAAGCACCATTTGGCTGCGGGCTAGTAAACGCATCGGCATGAATCGAGACAAAGAAATCGGCCTTTTTCTCACGGGCAATGCTGGTTCGCGTATTTAAGTTAACAAAATAATCACTACGGCGCACCATGCGCGAAATCATGCCTTTTTCGGCATCGATCATTCGCTCTAAGCGCTTGGCTATTTGTAGCGTAATATCTTTTTCATAAGTACCCGATGGACCAATTGAGCCTGGGTCTTCACCACCGTGACCTGCATCAATGGCAATAACAATATCGCGCTCTTGCTGTAGCTCACGCTTTTTAACGCTGGTATTCGTTGCAGCAATAGGCTCAGCTTTCGGTGTTTTGTCGATGAGATCAACGACTAAACGGTGCTTGTATGGTTCGGTAGGTAATAAGGCAAACACCACAGGTTTACTAGCGCGTGCTAGTTCAAAAACAAAACGCACACTTTTGCTATCTTTAGGCTTTGAGTAACGAAGTTTTGAAACTATTTGATGCTTTTGCGGAATAGCAGGCAAGTTATCGAGCTTATCTGTATTTTTTAGATCAATGACTAAACGCGCTGGGTTTTTCAGCATGAAATAGCTGTAATCAGGCTTTTCATCTAGATCAAATACCACACGGGTGCTATCTGGTGAGGGCCAAACGCGTACGCTATTAATAGTATTTTGTGCAAGCGCAACCTGGCTCACAACCAAAAACATTAAAATAGTTAATAGTTTAAACGTACAACGACCCATTTTTACTAGTACACCTTTATTTTTATATGTTTATTCTTACACGCTCTTCAATTGTTCGACAATAGATTGACCGCGCTTAGTTAAGCTATCAATAACAATAGCACGTGCCTCACCGTCATAACGCAAAGTAATATCAAGGTCGGGAGTTGGGATAAATTCACCTCCCTTCTCAGGCCATTCAACAACACAAATAGCCTGTGGCGAAAAATAATCACGAATGCCCATATATTCAAGCTCTTCAGGATCACCTAAACGATATAAATCAAAGTGATAAACATCAGCTTTAGTTAGTTGATAAGGCTCAACCAGTGTATATGTCGGACTCTTAACCTTTCCTTGATGACCAAAACCTTGCACGATACCACGGGTTAATGTGGTTTTACCGGTACCTAAATCACCGTGCAAATAAATGACAGCCCCTTGTTCCATCAACGCTGCAAGTTGATTGCCCATATTTACCGTTGCAGCTTCATCAGCCAGTGGAAAACCAACACTGTCGGTCATTGTTACCTCATGAAAAACTAAAAACACATTACTTTGTTAATCATACCAGATAATTTTTATAAGGCGAGAGCCGCTCTTATGCCTAATTTGACATAAAAAAGCCGGCAAAGTTGCCGGCTTTTTAGCTTAAACAGAATTTTTTTACAGACCGAGTTTCTTCTCAAGGTAGTGGATGTTTGTACCACCGTTTTGGAAGTTCTCATCTGCCAAGATTTTCTTGTGCAGTGGCGTGTTGGTCTTGATGCCATCAATCACTAATTCGTTTAACGCATTGCGTGAACGAGCAATTGCTACATCACGGTTTTCACCGTAACAGATCAGCTTACCAATCATTGAATCGTAATGAGGTGGTACTGTGTAATCTGCATAGATGTGGCTGTCCCAACGAATACCTAAACCGCCAGCAGGGTGGAATCGCGTGATTTTACCTGGTGATGGAATAAATGTTTCTGGGTCTTCCGCATTAATACGACACTCAATTGCGTGACCACGAATAACCACATCTTCTTGAGTGAATGATAATGGTTGGCCAGCTGCAATTTTTAACTGCTCTTTGATTAAGTCAACGCCAGTGACCATTTCTGTTACTGGGTGCTCAACCTGAATACGGGTATTCATTTCGATGAAATAGAACTCGCCGTTTTCATATAAGAATTCGAACGTACCTGCACCGCGATAACCAATTTCGATACATGCACGAGTACAACGGTCACCGATGAACTTACGCATCTCAGCAGTGATACCTGGCGCTGGTGCCTCTTCAACAACTTTTTGGTGACGACGTTGCATTGAACAATCACGCTCACCTAAGTGAACTGCATTGCCTTGACCATCAGCAAGTACTTGAACTTCGATGTGACGAGGGTTTTCAAGGAATTTTTCCATGTAAACCATGCCATTACCGAAGAATTGCTTTGCTTCTTGCTGAGTAAGAGCGATTGAATCGATTAGTTCTTTTTCGCTGCGAACAACACGCATACCACGACCACCGCCGCCGCCTGCTGCTTTAATGATTACAGGGTAACCAATACGCTTAGCAATTTGAATGTTACGCTCGCTGTCTGCCGTTAATGGGCCATCAGAACCTGGTACACAAGGTACACCCGCTTTACGCATTGCTTCGATTGCAGAAACTTTATCACCCATTAAACGAATCGTGTCGCCTCTAGGGCCGATAAATACAAAGCCACTTTGCTCAACTTGATCAGCAAAGTCTGCATTTTCAGAAAGGAAACCATAACCTGGGTGAATAGCAACTGCGTCTGTTACTTCTGCCGCTGCAATAATGCGCGGAATATCTAGGTAACTTTCACTTGCTGCCGGTTTACCAATACAAATTGTTTCGTCTGCCAGTAACACGTGCTTAAGATCACGGTCTGCCGTTGAATGCACAGCAACAGTTTTGATCCCAAGCTCTTTGCAGGCGCGCAGTACGCGAAGTGCAATTTCACCTCGGTTTGCAATGACTACTTTATCTAACATAGAGTTGGCCTTTTGTTGCGCTGTTATTCAATGATGAATAAAGGTTGATCGAATTCTACTGGCTCGCCATTTTCAACTAAGATAGCTTTTACTGTGCCGGCTTTATCAGATTCGATTTGGTTCATCATTTTCATTGCTTCAACGATACATAACGTGTCGCCAACATTTACTTTTGAACCTACTTCTACATAAGGTGCTGCTTCAGGAGAAGCTGCTGAGTAGAAAGAACCAACCATAGGCGATTTAACTTGATGACCTGTTGGTGCTGCTGGTGCTGCGTCTGCCGCTGGCGCTTCTGCTGCAGGAGCAGGAGCTGCTGGCGCTGGTGCAGGCGCTGCGTACTGTTGAGGAGCATACTGCATTGCAGGCGCTGCACTCATGTTGTTACGATTAATGCGTACTGATTCTTCACCTTCAGTGATTTCTAATTCAGCAATACCAGATTCTTCTACTAGTTCGATAAGTTTTTTGATCTTGCGAATATCCATGAACGACCCGCCTGTAAGTTTTATTTAAAATTAATGTGTGTTTTGCAACCGGCTAACCGCAGCTTCAAGTGCTACTTTATAACCCATTGCTCCTAATCCTACGATAATGCCTTGTGCCACATCCGAAAAATACGAATGATGACGAAATGCCTCCCGTGCGTGCACATTACTTAAATGCACCTCGTAAAAGGGAATGTTTACACTGAGTAATGCATCCCGTAAGGCAACGCTTGTATGCGTAAATGCGGCAGGGTTAATAATAATTGCATCAACCACTTGCCATGCATCGTGAATTCGCTCTATTAATGCAGCTTCACTGTTACTTTGAAAATGCGTTAAATCAACATTGTGACCCGCAGCAACCTGACTAAGTTCAGCGATAATCTCATCAAGAGATTGGGTGCCGTACTTTTCTGGTTCACGCTTGCCAAGCATGTTTAAATTTGGCCCATTAAGAACTAAAAGTTTGAATTTTGCAGCCATAATACGCGATATATCCTTTAAGTAAGCAGTTTAACCATATTCATCATAAACCCACGCTTAACCTAAGCGTATCGATGTAAAATAGCAACTATTTCTCACGTTAACCACCTATTATAGATATTTCGACGTAAATAGCAGCAAAATACTGGTCTAATCACTCATAGCACAAAGCAAATGTAGGCATAGCAAGGCACACAACAGGGTTAATCACTGTATTCTCTTACTGTTTAATTGAACTTTTACAACAAAAATCACTCATTTACTTTTAGTTTGAGTACTTTTTCTTAGTGAGAAACAAAAACGCCACTCAGATGAGTGGCGTTTTGCTATTTTCTAGCACGTTTGCGTTTATTTAGCAGTATTTCGCACTTTTGCCAGATGTTCTGCAAAGTCTTTAGCATTTAAAAAGCCTGTTACACGTTGCTCTAAAAGCTCATTACCTTGGCTGTCAAAGAACAAAATGCTGGGTAACCCGAATACCGTGTATTCTTCCATTAGCTCAATGGTTTTTGCATCACTTTCGGTTAAATCGATTTGGATTAACTCAAAGTGCGCAAATTGTTCTTGTACTTTAGCATCAGGAAACGTGTAGTGTTCAAACTCTTTACACGCGACACACCAGTCAGCGTATAAGTCGACCATTGCTAAGCGCCCTTCGCTGCTTGCCTTTGCAATCTCTTCTTTCAATTCACTTAAATTAGCAACTTGTCTAAAGCCATGTGTTTGCACTTCAGCTTGTGCAACCGCCGCTTTAGTAGGCCAAAAATAACTTTTCGTTAAACTCGCTCCAGTCACAACCAGTAAGGTTGCAGCAAACCATAATGCTGTTTTTAACTTACCTTGCGATTGACCACTTTGCCAATGATGTAAGTACAAGGCTGTAGCAAGTGCTAATAAACCAGCCATTAACCAAATGATCTCGATATCAACAATACGCTCTAGCAGAATTAGCGGCACAACTAGCATAATGAAACCGAATAACGTTTTCACTTGTTCCATCCAACCACCGGCTTTAGGAAGTAGTTTACCACCTGATGTACCTAGCAATAATAAAGGCAGTCCCATGCCTAAGCTCAGTACATACAAAGTTAAACCTCCCACTAAATAATCACCACTTTGTGCAACATAAAGCAATGCAGCTGACAACGGTGCAGTAGTACAAGGTGAAGCAATCAAGCCAGACAGTACACCCATCATAAATACGCCAACATAGTTGCCGCCTTTTTGTTGGTTACTAACCTGAGTGAGTTTATTCATCATGCCGCTTGGCAGTTTAATTTCGTACCAGCCAAACATCGACATTGCTAGCAATACAAATAAGATACTAAAGCTAATTAGTACTGTAGGATGCTGCAAATACCCTTGTACTTGCCCACCTAATGATGCAACCACTAAGCCCAGTGCTGCATAGGTAACTGCCATCCCTTGCACATAAACAAACGACAGCGAAAACGCTTTTTTAGTCGATAAATTCTGCTGACCTGCAATAAGGCTCGACAAAATCGGAAACATTGGGAATACGCATGGTGTAAAAGCCAGACCAACACCGACTAAAAAGAAGATAACTAGGTTCGTTAGTAAACCTTGTGACGCTAGTTTATCGGTATATGACTGCTCACCAACTGGTTTTGATACTTCTTGAGAAGGCGCTGATGATGCGCCATTTACCTCTGCGGCTTGTGTTAATGCAGCCAATGCATTGCCAGTATCTGCAGTTTGCGATACTTGCTCACCAGCAATCACAGATAAAGGAATGGTTCTCACTTCTGGCGGATAACATAACCCCGCTTCGGCACAGCCTTGAAAACGAACTTTAACAACTGCCCCATCTGTGATGTTGCTTACTTTTGTTATCACACTTAATGAATCAAAAAATACTTCGCTCTTACCAAAAAACTCATCTTCAATAATGACGCCTTTACCAAGCTCAGGCACTTCTATATCGGCTCCCTTGGCAATAATTTCGACTTTCTTTTTATAAAGATAATAATCGGGCGCTATATCCCAACCAATGAATAAGGTTTTACCTTGCTGATCAAAATCAAAAACAAAGGCTTTATCAACAGGGAGAAAGGTGTGTTCTGCCGGTTGCTGCAGTAAATTACCAAGTAAATTGCTATTACTTGCGCTTGCAGGCAATAACCACAGTGCGCAAAGTAATAAAAGGAACGATCGCATTAATTAAGTACCTCATCCATCCAATTAAAATAGGCTAAATTGCCTGTTGCTACATCAACGACCTGAATCTCAGGGACCTCATAACTATGCAATTTCTTGATAGTTTGGATCACCTCATTCATTTTTTCTGATTTAGTTTTGATCAGTAATTTACTCTCTGTCGCTTGCGTTAACTCGCCTTCCCACATATAGATAGATTCGATAGTAGGCAGAATATTGACACAGGCAGCTAGCTTTTCTTTCACTAGGTGTTGAGCCAGCTGACGAGCCTCAGCTTCATTCGCACAAGTAGTAAAAATCAGTCGATAATGCGTATTCATAAGGAACCTTTTTTTGATCACGTGAGTCGCACCATAGTAGCTGATAGCAGCAATAATGTGTAGCGAGCTAGGTGATCCATGGCTCCAGCTTGAAAAAAGACCCGATCACCCCAACTTATATTTCATTGACTCCAAAGAGAGTGACATTTTTAGAGAGCGTTATGTTTAGATTTTTGTTTTTGTTATTTATTTTAGTGCCGATAGTGGAGATTGCCTTACTTATTCAAGTGAGTGAAGTCATTGGCGGGTTTGCCACCATAGCGCTAGTTATCGTCACGGCCATTGTTGGTGCCAAATTAGTGAAGCAGCAAGGCATGGGAGCAATCCAAAATGTGCAACTACAAATGGCGCAAGGGCAAATGCCTGCGAAAGAATTATTTACTGGCTTGTGTGTGATTATTGCCGGAGTGTTATTAATGACTCCTGGCATAATGACAGACTTTTTTGGCTTTTTATTACTTACCCCAGCAATACGTAATAAATTAGCTACAAGCCTTGCCAGCCATGCAACTGTGCGTATGAGTTCACAAGCGAATCAAGGCTCTGCACACTTTCAATACCACAGTAAAGCACCCCAACACGAAGAGCCAACTCATCAACCGACAACTATTGATGGTGAATTTGAGCGAAAAGATTAAAATTTTTTAATTTTTGTACTTGGATTTTTTTAAGCCACCCCCATTAATGAAGGCAATGAAACGCAACGGGTGGCTTAGCACTCCCCTGCAATAACACAAGATTTTTTCTGTACTGTTCAGAAACTGTTAGGAGAACTAAATAAATGAACATTCGTCCTTTACATGATCGCGTCATCGTTAAGCGTCTAGAAGAAGAAACTAAGTCTGCTGGCGGTATTGTATTAACTGGCTCTGCAGCTGAAAAATCAACTCGCGGAGAAGTTATCGCTGTTGGTAATGGCCGTGTTTTAGACAACGGTGAAGTAAGAGCATTAGAAGTTAAAGCCGGTGACACTGTGCTGTTCGGCTCTTATGTTGAAAAAGCTGAAAAGATCGAAGGTCAAGAGTACCTGATCATGCGTGAAGATAATATTCTAGGCATTGTAGGCTAATCCTACTTTTCGTTTAGCAACCCGTTTACAGAATTTAAGAGGAATTAAATCATGGCAGCAAAAGAAGTACTTTTTGCAGGTGACGCACGTAGCAAAATGCTAACTGGCGTAAATATTTTAGCAAACGCAGTAAGAGTAACTTTAGGTCCTAAAGGCCGTAATGTTGTATTAGACAAATCTTTCGGTGCTCCTGTAATCACTAAAGATGGTGTGTCTGTAGCTAAAGAAATTGAGCTTGAAGACAAGTTCGAAAACATGGGCGCACAAATGGTTAAAGAAGTAGCGTCTAAAGCGAATGACGCTGCAGGTGACGGTACAACAACAGCAACTGTATTAGCGCAAGCTATCGTAAACGAAGGCTTAAAAGCAGTTGCAGCGGGTATGAACCCAATGGACCTTAAGCGTGGTATCGATAAAGCAGTTACTGCTGCGGTTGAAGAGCTTAAAGCGCTTTCTGTACCATGTGCAGACACTAAAGCGATTGCTCAAGTAGGTACTATTTCTGCTAACTCTGATAAAGAAATCGGTGACATCATTGCAGAAGCAATGGAAAAAGTTGGCCGTGATTCAGGCGTTATCACTGTTGAAGAAGGTCAGTCGTTAGAAAACGAACTAGACGTAGTTGAAGGTATGCAGTTTGACCGCGGTTACCTGTCTCCTTACTTCATCAACAACGCTGAAAAAGGCGCTGTAGAGCTAGACAACCCTTACATTCTACTTGTAGACAAAAAAGTATCTAACATTCGTGAGCTACTACCTACATTAGAAGCGGTTGCTAAAGCTAGCAAGCCACTACTAATTATTGCTGAAGACCTTGAAGGTGAAGCGCTTGCAACACTTGTTGTAAATAACATGCGCGGCATCGTAAAAGTTTCTGCAGTTAAAGCGCCAGGTTTTGGCGACCGTCGTAAAGCAATGCTACAAGACATCGCAGTATTAACTGGTGGTACAGTAATTTCTGAAGAAATCGGTTTAGAGCTAGAAAAAGCAACAATCGGAGACCTAGGTACAGCGAAACGCGTTGTGATCACTAAAGATGATACAACAATCATCGATGGTGCAGGTGAAGAAGACGGTATCAACGGCCGTGTTGCACAAATCAAAGCACAAATCGAAGAAGCAACGTCTGACTACGATAAAGAGAAACTACAAGAGCGCATGGCTAAACTAGCTGGCGGTGTTGCAGTAATCAAAGTTGGCGCAGCAACTGAAATCGAAATGAAAGAGAAGAAAGACCGCGTAGAAGATGCTCTACACGCAACTCGCGCAGCGGTTGAAGAAGGTGTTGTACCGGGTGGTGGTGTTGCACTAGTTCGCGTAGCAAGCAAACTTGCTGAGCTAGTTGGCGACAACGAAGACCAAAGCCACGGTATTAAAGTTGCACTACGTGCGATGGAAGCACCACTTCGTCAAATCGTAACGAACGCAGGTGACGAAGCATCAGTTGTTGTTAACTCTGTAAAAGGTGGTGAAGGTAACTACGGTTACAACGCAGCATCTGGCGAGTACAACGACATGATCGAAATGGGTATCTTAGACCCAACTAAAGTAACGCGTTCTGCACTACAGTACGCAGCTTCAATCGCGGGTCTTATGATCACAACTGAAGCAATGGTTGCTGAAATCCCTAAAGATGACGCTGGTGCTCCTGATATGGGCGGCATGGGCGGCATGGGTGGTATGGGCGGCATGATGTAGTGCGACGAGAGTCGCGTAGGTCACTAGCCTAGCAGGACTAGCTCAGAGTGAGTGCTAACTATAGCACTCACTTTCCCAACCTGCAAAACTAGTAGTCGACTCCGGTATTCGGGGGTAAAACCGAATGCCGGACTTATCTGAGTGATAAGGTCGCGCAATCGTGTCTTTACGATTGGAAAACAAGTCACCGAGACATCAGTCATCGGCATTACGGAAACAAACAATTTCAGAGTTTTAGGTTTACCCCTGAAGAGTAGCGAGAAGGTAATTCATCGCATGCCTGTTGGGCGCTCTGTTGTTAAGTAGTTTCGCTTCAAAAGCTGAGGATGCAACCTTTATAAGGTTACTTCTGAACGCGTTTTCTAAATCTCGACGAGTTTACGACCTACGGGCGTAAGCTGTTGTAGTTATTGTCTCACCGCTTTGCTTCGGCACTTCGGTAGCGAGACCTGTTATACGGCTAACAGTAGCCTAGGGATAGTGCGATGCTGGTAACGGCATGGTGCAAAGCTTCCTGACAATGTACCCCTGTGTAAACGGTGTCTTAACTCGTGAGAGAGGGCATAGTTGGCTAACAATAAGCTAGCTGGGGGCTAGGCTGGGCAATATGGTTAACGTAAGTGAACTGTTGATAAATACCGTCAACCGCAAAGAGCGAAATATTGTTGATGCGCTCTGACCAAAAGGTACGTGGTCGGTTAATCCTTTTACATCTGGGATTACGCCGTCTTATGACCACCGGTAGATAGACAGAACCTACGTTGCTCGTGTAACTGCAATGGAACTCGGTAAGCCCGATTATTCGCCTGATTGCTGGTAACAGTAATACAGGCAGGCAATCCGTAAGGAGCGCTGTTGGATAAGCGGGTAAAGGATGTCTGACCAAGCGAAGGCTGAACTGTAATGGTTCGGATAGGGGTTCTAACTTTGCCCTAACTCGAAAGAGTGCCAAATTCAGACTGGTCTTTAATCGTGTGAAGGCGTGTAAAGCCATCTAACAAATTAACCCAAGCGGGGATTAGCTATCCCCGTAAGGGTTTGGCTTTTCTCCGTTTTGTGGTTATGGAGGAAAGCAAGATGAGTACGGAATGTATGTTCCATGTACCTGCGTTCTCCCACCAAGCAAACAGCTGGCATACCATTGATTGGTATTCGGTTGAGCACAAGGTGAGAGGGTTACAAGTACGGATCGCGAAGGCGACGAAGCAACAACAGTGGCGCAAGGTGAAAGCCCTGCAACGCATGTTGGTGCGCTCGTTTGCTGCCAAGGCATTGGCGGTTAAACGGGTGACTGAAAATCGAGGCAAAAGGACTGCCGGTGTCGATGGGGAGTTATGGAGTACACCTGACAGTAAATGGCTTGCGCTGTTTCGGTTAACGCGTAAGGGCTATAAGCCCAAACCGTTAAGGCGAGTGTATATTCCTAAAGCGAATGGCAAACACCGACCGCTCGGAATACCGACCATGCTCGATAGAGCCATGCAGGCGTTATACCTGCTGGCGCTAGAGCCTGTGTCGGAAACAATCGCCGATAGAAACAGCTATGGCTTTCGCCCGATGCGCTCAACGGCAGATGCGATTGAGCAATGCTTTGTGAATCTCAGTCGCAAGCATTCTGCCAAATGGGTGTTAGAAGGTGATATCAAAGGGTGCTTTGATAACATCAGTCATGACTGGTTACTCGCCAATATTCCATTGGATAAACGAGTACTCGGAAAATGGCTGAAAGCCGGTTATATGGAATCCGGTAAATTGAATCCGACTGAAGCAGGGACACCGCAAGGGGGAATTATTTCTCCTGTGTTGGCCAATATGGCGCTTGATGGTTTGGAAGCGGTACTCGAATCCCATTTTGGGAAGAAGAACACTAAAGCCAGCTACAAGACCAAGGTCAACTATGTGCGATATGCAGATGACTTCATTATTACCGGTATCTCACAAGAGTTGCTGGAAGATGAAGTAAAACCTCTCGTGGAAGCCTTTATGGCGGAACGAGGGCTGACGCTATCGCCGGAAAAAACGGTGATAACTCATATTGACGAAGGGTTTGACTTTTTGGGGCAAAACTTACGTAAGTACAAAGGCAAGCTTTTAATTAAGCCTAGCCGGAAGAACCTGCGGAAGTTCCTCCATAAAGTTAGAGACTTAATTAACGGAAACAAAACGGTGACGGCCGGTTTATTGATATACATGCTCAATCCTGTACTTCGGGGCTGGGCTAACTATCACAGGCACATTGTCGCCAAAGAAACCTTTAATTATGTCGATTATCGGGTTTGGAAAATGCTTTGGAAGTGGTGCCGACGGCGGCATAAAAACCGCCGTTTTCGCTGGGTTAAAGCGAAATACTTTAAAACAGTGGGTAAACGCAACTGGGTGTTTTCCGGTGAATGGGAGGAGTCGAAAATACTTCGCCTGTTCTCATGTAACGATGTGGTGATAAAGCGACATACCAAGATAAAGGCAGAGGCCAACCCTTATGACTTGGCATTTGAGGAATACTTCGAGCAGCGCCTAGAGCGAGCTTGGCGTGAATCAATGCAGGGCAAAAGGAAAGTGCTGATGCTCTGGCTCAGGCAGCAGCAATGCTGCACTATGTGCCGCCATAAAATTACCAAAGAAACAGGATGGAATATCCATCATATCGTGGAAAGGGTAAAAGGCGGTTCGGACGAGTTTGATAACTTGGTGTTGTTGCACCCTAATTGTCATAGGCAAATTCACAACTTAAGCATTTAAAATTTGACATTATATCATCATGATATAAGCTTATATTAGTTGGTTATATGAAGGCCAGCTGCAAAAGTAAATTTGTCATTTAAGGATAAAAAAGCAAGCGTGGAGCGGGATGCTAGGATGCCATGCTTTTTGATAATTAATTATATACGAGGAGTCTACATGACAACTTATGAAATACTTAAATTTATAAAGCAAAATACAATGGTAAGCTTGGTAAACAGCGAATCGCCGCTAGATTTTCAATTGTTCCAACATCTATACAATCAAGGTTTGATACAAGCAGTGATTAGTAAACCATTAGGAAAGAGTACATATGATTATCTTAACGCTAGACTTTCTCCGGAAGGGGAAATAAAGCTTAGAGAATCACAAAGTGCATAACTAATGAATAATTAGGTGTTGTTGCGCCCCCTCAATTGCCAGTAACAAATGCACTTGAGAGTAAAGGTAAACTTGACTGATTTAGTTTAGGTAAATATGATTTTAGTTACCAGAAATAAAGTAAGGAGATTTTTCTTGCAAACATTTTTGGATAACCCCGAATCATATGGCTGCTGGAACAGTTAGTCTTAACCAAAAGGGGCAAAGGGTAACAGGAGTGAGCGAGATGAGGGTTCCTCGCTTTGTTGAGTGTCACTTGACAAAGCTAGCTCAGACCAGCAGTTCCAGCTGCAGGTTTTGACTGTGATGGTTTTGAGGTTGGTTAAGTGAAAATTGAATCCTCAAAGCTCCCAACTTAAATCGCTGGTCTGTACTTAGGTACTGACTTATAAAGGCTTGAGCCGTATGCGGGGAAACTTGCTCGTACGGTTCTTAGGGGAGGGGTAGCCAGTAATAGCTGCTCCTTACCCGACATCATCCCCCAAAAATCTTGCTTAAAAAACCCAGCTTCGGCTGGGTTTTCTTTTAGCTATCAATTACTGACCACTCAGTTAACCAACTCCCTCACTATCGCAAACAAGTCACTTGGCAACATACCACGCTCACCATCGCGCTCAGCGGCGATATCACCCGCTTTCGCATGTAAGCAGACCCCTAGGCAGGCTGCTTGCTGGGTAGTTAGCCCCTGTGCGATAAGTGCCGCGATGATACCTGTTAAAACATCACCACTGCCGCCAACGGCAAGTGCAGGATTTCCATCTGTACACGCCCATGTTTGGTTCTTGTCTGCAATTAAACTGCCAGCACCTTTGAGTACACAAGTAGTGGTATAGCTGCGTGCAAGCTGCTTTACCGCATGAAAGCGATTTTCTTCAATATCGTTAGCGTGACAATTAAGCAGTCTTGCAGCCTCACCGGGGTGCGGTGTTATAACCGTATTGGCTAATGGAAATGAAGAAGCATGCTGAGCTATTAAATTAAGTGCATCAGCATCAATAACCAATGGCTTATTATTAGTAAAGCAATATTGCATGACCGTTTCAAAGGTTGTTTCGGACCACGCGTCCAGTCCAAGCCCAGGACCAATAGCAATACAACTCGCCCATTCTAGCGCACTAATTAAATGTGTATCGGTAACCATAATCTCAGGCCGCCCAATGCTCACTGGCAGAATAGAACTGCTATGGGTATACACTTTAACCATGCCCGCACCTGTGCGAAGAGCGGCTTCTGCAGTTAAACGAATTGCGCCTGCGGTGCCAGCATTACCACCAATGCACAGCAATTTACCATGACTGGTTTTATGGCTGTTGTTATCGCGCTTGGGAAGCCTCGACAGGGCCTTATAATTGATTAGCTCTGCAGTAGGTGTCGTCAATTGTAAAAAGGCATCTTGAATAGCTAAGTCTGCAAGCTCAAGCTCTCCTGTATGTGCTCGTCCTTGCCCAGTTACTAAACCTTGTTTAATTCCCACAAAGGTGACGGTGAGCGCTGCTTTTATTGCAACTCCCTGTACTACACCTGTGTCTGCATTAATGCCTGAGGGGAGGTCAATAGCAACAACTGGCACTTGGCTTTCGTTGGCTGCTTTAATTAATTGTGCGAATGGCTCTCGCACCTCGCTTTGAATACCCGTGCCGAGCAAGCCATCAATGATGATGTCAGCTGTTTTAATGGGGCTTAGATCTGCAGTAATTGTCCCACCTAATTCTAACCAAGCTTGCTGAGCGGTGAGCGCATCCCCTTTAAGGGGTTGCTCAGGTTTTGCTGCTATAACCGTCACCTGCATCCCAGCATGTTTAGCTAAGCGTGCCACAACATAGCCATCACCAGCGTTATTACCAACGCCAGTTAATACAACAAACTTTTTAGCATCAGGAAAGTTGTTAAGTAGATGCTGATAAGTCGCTTGTCCGGCCCGTTCCATTAGCTCATAAAGTGTTACACCACACCGTTTAGCTGCTGGGCCTTCATTTTCACGAACCTGTTTTGCTAAAAATACCTGCTGATTCATTATTATCCTTAACTTTATTCCCAATCTACACCTTTACTTTAGCAAGCGAGTTTACGCATAGAAACCTGTAATTCACCTTAAATTACTCGTTTATTGTATAGAGTGTTGCTATGTTTTTAAGCAGTTTATAAAAATAATAAAGGAAACAACAACGTGCTAAATAAAACAAACATCATGCTAGCGCTAATACTATGTAGCTGGTGGGCATTGCCCATTAAGGCGAGTGAATTATCGGTTCTACCAATGAAGGAACGCGCTGCTTTTATAGATAAAGTCACAGAGCTTAGGGTTAAAACGCTTTTGCCCTCGCTTATGAAGCAACATAATATTGATATGTGGCTTATGATTAGCCGCGAATACAATGAAGATCCTATTTTAAAAACCTTTCTACCGGCAACTTGGCTTTCTGCAAGGCGAACAACCATACTTGTTTTTGCACTCAATAAACAAGGCGAAGTTGACGCACTCGCAATAGCGCCCTACAGCATAGGCACTGTATTTAAAAAAGCATGGGACAAACAACAGCAGCCAGATCAATGGTTAGCCTTAGTTGAACTGATTGAGCAATATCAACCCAAAAATATCGCACTTAACACATCAAAAATCTGGGCTCACGCAGATGGACTCGTTGTTAGCGATTTTAATGCACTTAAAAGTGCTCTCCCAAATAAATACCTTAATAAACTGATTTCTGCAGAGCCCCTCGCGGTAGCTTGGCTAGAACAACGCATACCTGAAGAAATAGCAATGTATAAAAAAGCGGTCGCCATTGCGCATCGAATTATTGCTGAGGGGTTTTCAAGTAAAGTCATCACTGTCGGTAAAACTACAACTACAGATTTAACTTGGTGGTTTAGAGAGCGGGTAAGGGAATTAAAACTGCAAACATGGTTTCACCCAAGCGTCAGTATACAACGTGCCGATAAAACAACTTTTGACCATGAGACCAGTTTTAGTGAAGGTGATGAGCAAATCATTCAAGCAGGGGATCTGCTGCATGTTGATTTTGGTATTACCTATTTGCGTTTAAATACTGACACTCAACAACATGCTTATGTGTTAAAAGAAAATGAAACACAAGCACCCGAGTATTTAATAAACGCATTAAAACGCGGTAATCAATTGCAAGATATTTTTACTTCACATTTTGCAATCGGTAAAACCGGTAACGAAGTACTGAAAGAATCACGCGCCGAGGCAATTGCTAAAGGATTAAAGCCAACAATCTACACGCACCCAATTGGTTATCATGGCCACGCAGCAGGTACAACATTGGGCATGTGGGATTCTCAACAAGGTGTTGCTGGCGATGGTGACTACCCGCTTCACTTAAATACGGCGTATTCGATTGAGTTAAATAATGCTGTATATATAGAGCCTTGGAACAAAGAGATCCGTATTATGCTCGAAGAAGATGCTTTTTTTGATAGCTCTGGAGTTTGGTATCTTGATGGCAGACAAACAGAGTTGCTACTTATTAAGTAACTGAGGGTTCGCAGTTACGACTGCCACAACACTAAGCCTGAAATAAAAAACGGCGTGTAACATACATTACACGCCGTTTTTTTTAAGCTTGTGGCTACTTACTCTGTGTCTGGTAAGTTACGACCATAGAAGATTTCTTGCATCTCACGAGTTAACTTAGAACGAATTTCTTCTTCTTCGTCTTCTGAAAGATCTGCTGTAGAAACACCGAATAAATAAGTATTCAAGTCAGTTTCTTTTAGCATCATCTTAGTGTGAAACAAGTTCTCTTGATACACGTTTACGTCCATCATTTGGTACGCTTCTTTTGTATCTTCAGTCATGTAGTTCTGAATTGAGTTAATTGCGTGGTCGATATAGTGCTTAACACCATCCACATCACGCGTAAAACCACGTACGCGGTAGTCAATTGTTACAACATCAGACTCAAGGCTGTGAATTAAGAAGTTTAACGCTTTTAATGGCGAGATGATGCCACACGTTGATACTTCAATATCAGCACGGAACGTACAAATACCATCATCAGGATGTGCTTCTGGGTATGTGTGAACACAGATGTGGCTCTTGTCTAAGTGCGCAACAACAGTTTCAGGCAAAGGACCCGGCGCTTCATCAACGTCATAGGTAGTTTGCTGCTCAATTGGCTCTTCTGAGATCAGAATTGTCACACTGGCACCTTGCGGATCGTAATCTTGGCGAGAAACATTCAAGATGTTTGCACCAATAATATCCACAACTTCACCTAAAATATCGGTAAGGCGATCAGCACTATACTGTTCGTCGATATATTCAATATATTCTTTACGCTGTTGTTCAGTCTTTGCGTAACAAATATCGTAAATACTAAAGCTTAAGCTCTTAGTTAAGTTATTAAAGCCATGAAGCTTAATTTTATCGAAGGGTTTATTCATGCTAAACCAACCTTTAAACGAGTGAAACCTGCACCAGCAGAAATAAAAGTTCGCGGATTTTATACGAATTTCCCGCTCGGAAAAAGCGTTATTTTACCTGTTCTAGAACAACTTCGTGGCTATGCGTAATTTCTACTGATTTATCAAGCATTAAGGCTACAGAGCAATACTTTTCAGCAGACAATTGCACAGCTCTCGCAAGGTGTTTTTCAGAGACATTATCACCGGTAACCACAAAGTGTAGGTTAATCTTGGTAAACACGCGAGGTGCAGACTCAGCACGTTCAGCTGTTAGCTTCACTTGCACATCAGAGAATGATTGCTTTGCTTTTTTTAGAATGCTTACTACATCAACCGATGAGCAGCAACCTGCCGACATTAATACCATTTCCATTGGGCTTGGTGCTGCGCTATCGCTACCAGCATCAAAAACGACATTGTGGCCTGAGTTTGAAAGGCCAATGAAGGTATCACCCTCTACCCATTTTACATTCGCTTGCATTTATTTTGTCTCTTCAAGTTGTTTTGCTTGATTGTAAGCAAGTCACACTCAGATGCAAGAGATAAGCGGTAGGCCAAGGAGTAAAGCAGTTAATTGAGGATTTGCAGCTGCAAGCGCAAGCACGCTGATTGCGAACTTAAAAAGAGCGCTAACAGTGGCCGTTAAGCGCTTTCAGCCACGGCGTTATCAAATAAGTTTTTTACCAGTCCAGCAAACTCATCAATAAATGCATGCTGCTCAACGGTTACAGTGTGATTTGTAACGCTACTTAACACTTCTTGTAAGTCATACACAATGCCATCTACTTCGCGGACAATTTGGCTGCGTTGCTCAGTATTAAGCTCAGTGTGTTGTTCGCAAAGTAACATAACGTTTTCTGCTATCACGTCTTCAATCAGCTCTAACACTGTTGGAGCTCCTGGTTTAATTTGACCTGGCTTCTCAAAAAGCGCTAAATTTTGAGTGAGATACATGACAAGATCATCGTACCCTTGCCTATCTAAAACCATACGACTGCACACCTAATAAAAAACTATCTCTTTAGATTTAAGCAGAAAGCGCTTTTAATTGCTACCTTTGCTAGACATCTCATACAAAAAAAGCAGCCTAAGCTGCTTTTTATAATAATTTACGGTTATTAATCGATTTTTAAGCCTGGGCTCAATGTCGCTGGCATCGCTACTTTTTCAAGCTCTACCGAAGCAACAGGGTATGCACAATAATCAGCTGCATAGTAAGCACTTGCTCTGTGGTTACCCGATGCACCAATACCACCAAATGGTGCTGCACTTGATGCACCTGTGATTGGACGGTTCCAGTTTACGATACCTGCACGAATACGACGTAAGAAGTGATCGTAATCTGCTGCGCTGTCACTTAATAAACCGGCTGATAAGCCAAAGCTTGTGTCATTCGCTTTATCAATAGCGGCATCAAAGTCAGTAAAGCGGAACACTTTAAGCAGTGGTCCAAAGTGCTCTTCATCTGGGAAGTTAGCCACATCGGTACACTCTAAAATACCCGGTGTTACAAAGCCGGTATTTTCTTTGTGAGTAAGTTCAACTAACACTTCAGCACCAAGCTCAACAAGTTGCTTTTGCGCTGCAACCATTCCAGCTGCTGCTGCCGCAGAAATCATTGAACCCATGAAAGGCTGATCTTCTGCGTCGTAGTCACCTACTTTAATCGCTTTAGTCGCTTTAATAAGACCCGCTAAGATAGCATCACCCTGCTCGCCTTTTGGTAAAAACAGTTTACGCGCACAGGTACAGCGTTGACCGGTTGAGATAAACGCTGATTGGATAATATCGTGGATAGCCGCTTTAGTATCAGCAACATCAGTGACGATAAGCGGGTTATTCCCCCCCATCTCTAACGCTAGGATTTTACCCGGCTGACCAGCAAACTGCTCATGTAAAATATGACCAGTACGAGAAGAGCCCGTAAAGAATAAGCCATCAATACCTTTATGAGACGCAAGCGCTTTACCGGTTTCAACTTCACCTTGTACAAGATTGATAACACCTGCAGGAAGACCGGCTTTTTCCCATAACTTTAACGTTAACTCAGCAACAGCAGGCGTTAATTCTGACGGTTTAAATACCACGGTATTACCTGCTAATAATGCAGGCACAATATGACCATTTGGTAAGTGGCCAGGGAAGTTGTATGGACCAAATACTGCGACAACACCATGAGGTTTGTGACGGATCATCGCACGGCCTTGCGGCATTGGGTTTTCAACATCACCAGTACGCTCTAAAAATGCTTTTTCAGAGATAGCAATTTTACCCACCATAGCACCAGCTTCAGTACGCGTTTCCCAAAGTGGTTTACCGGTTTCTTGTGCAATCGCAACAGCGAGTTCTTCACTGTGCTCTTTTAGCGTTTCAGCAAATGTTTTTACAATCGCTAAACGCTCAGCAAATGATTTGTCAGCCCAGCTGTAAAATGCTTCACGTGCAGCAGACACAGCACTGTCTACTTGCTCAGCTGTTGCACTGTTTGCTTGCCAAATTACGTCGTTGTTTGCAGGGTTAACAGACTGAAAAGTATGACCAAGGCCTGCTTGCCATTGACCATTAATAAATTGCGCTGCATGAGTCATTAATATGTCTCCTGAATTCTATAGTTCTGCTAGTGATACTGAATCACCCGCTTCTAGGTGAAGTGCTTTTGCTAATTCACTTGAGATTGTGATGCTATCGGCATCGCATGGTAGGCTAACTTGAGTCACGGTTGCTCTAAAATCAGCAATTTTATCGTTTGCTAACAATACCGTGGTGTCGCCTTGGCTTTCACCAATTTCAACTTTGAATGTTTTGGCATTACGAATTGTAGCTATATTTTCGATCTTTGCTTCAACTGTTGGGCCTGCGTCAAAGATATCTACGTAACCGTTAAAGGTGAAACCTTCGTTCTTTAAAAGTTCAATAGCAGGACGCGTGTTAGCGTGCACTTGACCGATTACAGCTTGCGCATCTTTGCTCAATAAGTTGACGTAAATTGGATACTTAGGCATTAACTCAGCAATGAAAACCTTTTGACCAATCCCGGTGAGGTAGTCGGCAGTAGGAAAGTCCATTGAAAAAAAGTGCTCTTCTAACCATTGCCAGAATGGGCTTTCACCGTTTTCGTCTGATACACCACGCATCTCAGCAATCACAGTTTCAGCAAAGCGTTCTCTATGCTGGTTTATAAACATAAAACGCGCTTTTGAGAGTAATTTACCATTATTATTTTTACGGTAGCCATCTTTTAGGAATAACGTGCATAGCTCTGTTGCCCCTGTGTAATCATTACACAAGGTAAGAATATCAACAGCTTTGTATACATCAAGGGTCCGAGAAGAGTGAATCACTTTACTTAAGTGGTAGTGATAAAAAGCATCATCTAAACCAACAGCTGCTTCGATACCAGAAGTACCAACAACTTCACCAGTCTCGCTATCCTCAAGAACAAACAAGTAACCTTCATCACCTGGTTGTTGGGCAGCTTTTGCAAATGAGCTGACAGAATGATCTATTTTCTTTTGTAGCAATTGTTCATTATTAGGCAAAGATGTGAAGCCATGTCCTGACTCTACGGCAATCTTTACTAATGAAGCGTAATCATTTTGCTGAATTGGGCGAAGGATCATCATAAGTCCGCTTGCTCCCTTATAAATAACGGTAAATTAAGAAATGTGGGCAAGCTGTGCTTGCCCTGAGTTGGCAGTTAAGAAATTAACTATTAGCGACTTTAGCAACCGCTTTTTCAAAACGAGCCATACCTTCGCGGATATCAGCTTCTGGAATTACAAGTGACGGAGTGAAACGAACAACATCAACACCTGCAACTAAAGACATCACGCCTTCTTCTGTTGCTGCAACTAAGAACTCTTTTGCACGACCTTTAAATTGCTCTGTTACTACAGCACCAATTAATAGGCCTTCACCACGGATTTCAGTGAATACATTGTGCTTTTCGTTAATCGCCGTTAGTAACTCACGGAATAATGCCGACTTTTCTTTAACACCATTTAATACTTCTGGTGTATTTACTGTATCGAATGCCGCTTCTGCTACTGCACATGCAAGTGGGTTACCACCGTAAGTAGAACCATGAGTACCTACTTTTAAGTGCTTAGCAATATCAGTTGTGGTGATCATCGCACCGATTGGGAAACCACCACCTAACGCTTTGGCTGTAGTTAAGATATCTGGAGTTACGTTTAGACCTTGATAAGCATAAAGCTCACCAGTACGACCAACACCTGTTTGTACTTCATCAAAAATTAAAAGTGCATTGTGTTTAGTACACAGCTCACGTACACCTTCTACAAATTCTTTGGTTGGTGAAATGATACCGCCTTCACCTTGCAGAGGCTCCATCATTACCGCACACGTATTATCAGAGATAAGCGCTTCGAATGCTGCTAAGTCGTTATAGTCACAGTGCACGATATCGCCAGGTTTAGGACCAAAACCATCAGAGTATGCAGCTTGGCCACCTACCGTTACAGTGAAGAATGTACGACCGTGGAAACCTTTATTGAATGAGATAATTTGCGACTTTTGCTCGCCATAGTTATCAAGAGCAAAACGACGCGCTAATTTTAGTGCCGCTTCATTTGCTTCTGCGCCTGAGTTAGCAAAATATACTTTCTCTGCAAATGTTGCATCAGTTAGCTTTTTAGCTAGACGAAGTGCAGGCTCATTAGTCATTACATTTGATAAGTGCCAAATTTTCTCGCCTTGCTCTTTTAATGCACTTACAAGAGCTGGATGGCAGTGACCTAGACAGTTAACTGCGATACCACCAGCAAAATCGATAAATTCGCGACCTTCTTGGTCCCATACACGAGAGCCTTCGCCTCGAACAGGAATAACACTTGATGGTGCATAGTTAGGAACCATTACTTGATCAAATAATTCACGATTGACTGTCATTTTATATCCTCTTAATTGTAAGCACACGAAGAGTAAGGTGGCATCTTAAAGCTAAACTAAGCCATTTTAATTAGCCGATTGAGCTTAGCGTAAATTCACCAAAATTACTCTTTGGTTCAATTTTCATTCGTTCATTATTTCAGAAAATTTTCGTTCTGTCTCTTAGAAAACTTTCATGTAGCCCTTGAAAATAAAGGGCTCGAGATATTTTTTCATGGATAGTGAATAACTATTTGAAGGTTGTTTTTTAGACTAAATACGATAAAAAGGCGTGCTGCTAGTAAGCACCGCAGAACATGCTTACAGAAAAATTGTCAGTGAGGATTGATAAACAATGAATGAATAGTCGCAAAAAAATTAACATTTTTTTTAATTAATTTGGATATGGAAGCGATCAAAATTGCATTTTGCAAGCTGATCGAGCTCTTCTTGAGTGAAGTTAAAGTGCGCAAACCAATGCTCAGTTTCGTCTTGTTCAACTAATTGGTGCTCATTTAAACTTAAGTATTGAGCATAACAACGCGCTTTTAATATCACTTCTGTAAGTGGTAGGTACTCATCGTTTTTAGCTAGTGGCGTTGTTAATTGCTGCATCACCGCATTAAAGGGTAAATACTTAAATGACATTTGCTCAATAACAGTAGCGGTCACTTTCATTGACAGAGTTCTCAATAATGAGCTTAAAAACAAGGGATCTGGCTTAAGCTCTAAAAGTGCCGTGTGTAAGTCTTTCTTTTGTTCTTCACGCGCTTTTGCCACTTGTCGCTGCCAAACTCGCTCAAAGGTGCGTAAATACAAACGCACTAAAGCAATTTTGCCAACATCCAATAACATACCTAAGGTAAACGCGTGCACCTCGTTTACACCATTTAGTTTAGCAAGCTCTTGAGCCGCAATGGCACACGCCATCGAATTATCGCGTAAACGACGCTTTAATAATGGAAATGGTTCTGTACTGTGAGGCATCCAATGGCGAACCGCAAATGTAGGCACAACAAACTTTAAATTATCTAAACCAATATAACGCAGCGCTAATAATGGGTTATCAACTTGAACCGAGGTATGCTTGTTACGCTGCTTACGATAGAAAGGCAAATTAACAAAGGCAACCAACTCACGGCCTAACCAACTTAAATCTTTAACTAAAGGTTCAAGGCGACCAACCGATGCGGAGCGTACTGCTAATATTTCTAAAATCGCTGGAACACTATCTTGAATACCAATTGTTTCATGCACAACCGAGTCGACGTCTTCTAGCTGCTTGTTCATAGCTGCTTCTATGACTTGATGTAACTGCTTACTCGCCTGAGCACGGTACTTATGATGTGCTGTACTGCTTTTTTGTCGCTTCTTTTCGGCTGCAACTTCCACCTCTAATAAAGTGCGTTGCTCCATCGACTCACCGTAGTCAATCTCTAAGGTGTGAATATAACCAATTTGGCGCTGTGCAAAACTATGACCAAGCAATAGATCGTGGGCGCGTTCATTGAGCACCATCGAAGTCCTTTGTTGTCGTTTTTCTTCAGTAATTTGCACAGGGGTATTGTCAGTCATATTTGTTAATTCATTAGCCTAAGATTAGAAGCGAGTTAAAAAGTTAGCAAGTAATTCAAGTCCCTGCTGAGTCAAAATTGCTTCAGGATGAAACTGCACCCCTTCAAGCGCTAAATTAGCATGCATTAAACCCATTATTTCTTCGAAATCAGAATTTTGCTCAGTCCAAGCAGTGATTGTAAGGTCATTAGGTAAATGCTGCTTATCAACCACTAATGAATGATATCGGCAAACGGTAAGTGGGTTTGCTAACCCCTTAAACACCCCTTGGTTGTTATGTTTAACCAATGAAGTTTTGCCATGCATAACTCGTTTTGCTCTGACTACTTCAGCCCCAAGCGCCTGAGCAATAGTTTGATGCCCTAAGCAGATCCCAAGAATAGGCACTTCACCTTTTAGCTGTTCGACCACCTGTAACGAAATACCCGCTTCGTTGGGTGAACATGGGCCGGGTGAAAGAACAATATGTTCAGGATTGAGCTGTTTGATCTCTGCAATGCTGATCTCGTCATTACGTTTTACCAATACATCTTGATCTAAGCGCTGAAAATACTGCACTAAGTTGTAGGTAAACGAATCATAATTGTCGATCATTAACAGCATTGCGTGTAACCCAAAATTACTCAGTCAAAATAATGAAGGCGCATTTTAACCCAAGTGCTGCGAAATGTCGGCAAAAAATGGTTTATTCCTCAGCGATTAAATGCGCTGTAAGGTCAGCCCTTTCCTGCTCATTAAGTTTTTGCGAGCATTTGTTTGCAAAGTCGTAACGCACGAGTACAGTTTTACCAACGGCGCAGCAGTTATCTTGTTGCCATGCTTCTTGGCGAAGCACAAATGAGCTAGAGCCAATGTGCTCTACACTGGTTTTAACGGTTACATCGTGGCCATAAAACAACTCACCGACAAAGCTTACCTCAACCTTAGCAATGATCAATTTCCACTCATAAGGGTTTAGATCGGGGGTAAAAAACCTGAAAATAGGCGCTCGGGCGGCTTCAAACCATACAGGGAGTACGGTATTGTTGATATGCCCTAGCACATCAGTTTCGCTAAAACGAGGTGTGATAGTCTCAGTAAACATAGTAACCCTATAAAAAATATAAACTAAAGGTAGCTCATGACGGACTTTATTCGCGTATACGAAAACGCCCTCAGCAAAGAATTTTGCGACAACTTTATCACGGTATTTGAACAAAGCCCGCATTTAAAACAAGGCACTACCTCTGGCGGCGTGGATTTAGCAAAAAAAGACAGCCGCGATTTATATCTTAATAATCATCCAGAGTACGTTGAGCAACTTAAGCATATTCAGCAAACAACCGCCAGCCACATCTTTAAATACCTTGAAGAGCATATTTTCATGATGATAGGTGCATTTGGTTTAAAGGTTTATCATCCGAAAACAGGTCAGCCAGTTGATCTTACACAAGATAATTTTGAAGAAGTTGGCAAACCACAATTGCCATTACTCGTGCAGCAAATTTTCCGCCTTGGGCCTATTCAAGCACAAAAATACGATATCAATAAAGGGGGCTACCCGTATTGGCATAGCGAGGTATACCCACAACACGGTCATAACGAAGCCTTGCATCGCGTACTGTTATTTATGTTCTATCTAAATGATGTAGAAGAAGGTGGTGAAACTGAGTTTTACTATCAACAGCGTAAAATATCACCGAAACAGGGGTCGATGGTCGTAGCTCCGGGTTACTTTACCCATACGCACCGAGGTAATAAGCCCATTTCAAATGATAAGTATATTTTAACGTCGTGGGTTCTATTTAACCGTGCAGAGCAAATCTATGGGCAACCACAATCCTAGCGGTAAAAATCTAACTGACTGTTAGCTCTGTCAAATCGCAGCCCCTTCGGGCTGCTTCAAACTTATAGCTAAAAACTTAGCTTTAATTTTTTAGTAATTGATCAAATAAATCAAAAACCTTATCAAGCTCTTCAATTGTGTTGTAATGCATACAGCCAATGCGAACTACGCCGCCTGTCTCTAATACACCGAGTTGCTTACATAAGCCTTGCGCGTAGAAGTTACCATCCCACACACAAATATGTTGCTTCCCTAAAAATTCAGAAACAACACGCGGCTCGACGTCTTCAAAAGTTAAAGCAAAAGTCGGTGTGCGATTAGCAACACGCTCTAGATCATTAATACCAAACAGCTTAATGCTCGGGTAATCTGCTAAACGAGTTAAGAAATACTTACTTAATGCCATTTCGTGCTGTTTAGTGATAGCAAAGGCAGCCGCCAGTTTTTCTCGGCGTGAATGACTGTCATCAAGCTCACTAATTGCAGCAATGTAATCAACAGCAGCAATGAGACCAGCTAGCGCTTCAAAGCTTTGCGTACCCGTTTCCCAGCGACCTGGGGCAACATCTTTTGCAGGCTCAACTTTGTATGGTGTGAAACCTTCAAGGTGCTCACGTTTGCCATATACAATACCAAGATGAGGGCCAAAGAACTTGTATGCAGAGCACGCTAAAAAGTCGCAATCAAGTGCCTGTACGTCTACCAGCTCATGAGGTGCGTAATGAACGGCATCAACATAAACTAGCGCACCAACTGCATGAGCAAGCTCAACAATGCGTTTAATGTCATTAATTGAACCAGTAGTGTTTGATGCATACGTCACTGCAACAAGCTTTGTTTTGCTTGATAAAAGGCTTTCAAAGTGTGCCATATCTAAGCTGCAATCAGCTTCATTGATAAGAGCCGTTTTTACTGTTGCGCCCTTATCTTCAGCAGCTTGCTGCCAAGAAGAAACATTTGAGTAGTGATCAGCATTTGTGACAATAATCTCATCACCGGCAGTCCAACCACGCGAGATGGCACGACTAAAGCTGAACGTTAAGCTTGTCATGTTTGCACCAAACACGATTTGCTCTTTAGATGGGGCATTTAATAAATCGGCTGCTGCTTGGCGAGCGTTAGCCATTAACTCAACCGTTTTATCACTTGAGAAAAATGCACCACCTAAGTTCGAGTTGTAGTAACCCAAATAAGCAGTCATGGCACTTAAAACCGACTGTGGCACTTGCGAGCCACCCGGGCCATCAAGGAAAATCGGTGACTGACCAGCAACTTGTTGCATAAGTGCAGGAAATTGACGACGTAATTGCGTTAAGTTCATGATATACCCTTACGCAGTTAGTACGAAGCAATCAAGGTAACCTTCTTTGCTTGCGTCTAATTTATTCATTGGTGTTGCGTTGTGCCATACTTCACGGTCATTAATAAGCGCGAACATGCCGTCTTTAATTTCCATTTTGAAACAAGGCTCTGCTTGCTGATGTTCATAAACAAGTAGCTCACCACCTTCAAGGTTTTCGTGTGATACACCACATACACATACGTGATCAAAACCATCTTGGTGAACACCTTCAGGCGCAGCGGGTGTATCGCTGTCAATCGCAAGCATTCTAAATTGGTGAATTTCAATATCGCGATCATCGCTGATCCCCGTCATATCGCGGAACTGATTAACGATTTGCTTCATGCCATCAGTGGCTAATAAGCTATCTTCTAAATTTTCATAAGTACGCTCAACATTACCTTGGAAGGTATTGATTGAGTCATCCTGCACAAATGCTTTAGTTGGTTGTAGCTTTAATTCACCATCAACGACTTTGATTACTGAATAGCGACGCTTACGAAATTGACCATCGGCGTACGGATTCGCAGGTAGGTTAGCAAAAGAAGGCTTTACTGCGTCAATATGAGCTTGGCTTACAAAACGAAGTTGCAATAGATTCTGGTTGTTTAATTTTGTCATAACGATCTCGCCTTAATATGTTGAGAATATTGGCGAGGATTTTAATGCAATTGGTAGGAAATTTTTGCGTTATTATGTAAACAGCAATGATGATTTATGTAGCTTTAAGATCGAATTTAGAAGTAAATTAGAATTTTTATCTAAAATAAAAAGCCCGCTGGATGCGGGCTTTTTAGCTATTTAATTTTAATTAGAATTAAACGGCTTGCTGAACGATTACTTGGTCTGCCTTTTTAGTGTATTGAGGCATACGGTGGAAGTTCAGGTAACGATATGTATCAGCTGCAGTTGCATTGATCTTATCTGCATACTCTTGGTACTCAGCAGGTGTAGGTAGTTTACCTAAGATTGCCGCTACTGCAGCAAGCTCTGCTGATGCTAAGAATACGTTTGCGCCAGTACCTAGACGGTTAGGGAAGTTACGCGTAGAGGTAGACACAACCGTTGCTTTATCAGCAACTCGTGCTTGGTTACCCATACATAGTGAACACCCTGGAGTTTCGATACGCGCACCTACACGACCAAAGATACCGTAGTAACCTTCGTCAGTAAGTTGGTCTTTATCCATTTTCGTTGGTGGTGCAACCCAAAGTTGAGTTGGGATACGGCCACTGAAACCATCTAGTAGTTTACCTGCAGCACGGAAGTGACCGATGTTAGTCATACAAGAACCGATGAATACTTCATCGATTTTCTCGCCTGTTACGTCTGAAAGAAGACGTGCATCATCAGGGTCATTTGGAGCACAAAGGATTGGCTCTTTGATATCAGCTAGGTCGATTTCAAGTACGTGTTTGTACTCTGCATCAGCATCAGCTTCCATCAGCTCAGGGTTAGCTAACCACTCTTGCATTGCTGTGATACGACGCTCAATAGTACGAACATCACCGTAACCTTCAGAGATCATCCACTTAAGCATTACAATGTTTGACTCTAGGTATTCAGCGATAGACTCTTTAGAAAGTTTAACTGTACAACCTGCAGCTGAACGCTCAGCTGACGCATCAGAAAGTTCGAAAGCTTGCTCAACAGTTAGGTGCTCAACACCTTCGATTTCTAATACACGACCAGAGAATTCGTTGATCTTACCTTTCTTCTCAACTGTTAGAAGACCTTCTTTGATACCGTAATAAGGGATAGCATGTACTAGGTCACGTAATGTGATACCTGGCTGCATTTCGCCTTTAAAACGTACTAAGATTGACTCAGGCATATCAAGTGGCATTACACCTGTTGCTGCTGCGAATGCTACTGCACCAGAACCCGCTGGGAATGAAATACCTAGAGGGAAACGAGTATGCGAGTCACCACCAGTACCTACTGTATCTGGTAATAACATACGGTTTAACCATGAGTGGATTACACCGTCACCTGGACGTAGTGATACACCGCCACGGTTCATGATGAAATCAGGAAGTGTGTGGTGAGTGTTTACGTCGATTGGCTTAGGATAAGCTGATGTATGACAGAAAGACTGCATTGTTAAATCTGCAGAGAAACCTAAACACGCTAGATCTTTAAGTTCGTCACGCGTCATAGGACCTGTTGTATCTTGCGAGCCAACCGTTGTCATTTTCGGCTCACAGTATTGACCAGGACGTACGCCAGGCATGTTACATGCTTTACCAACCATCTTCTGAGCTAATGTGAAGCCTTTACCAGAATCAGTTACAAGGGCAGGTTTGCGGAAGATATCTTCAGCTTCCATACCTAGAGATGCACGCGCTTTATCAGTTAAACCACGACCGATGATCAGTGGAATACGACCGCCAGCACGCACTTCATCAAGAATTACGTCTGATTTAAGAGAGAAAGTAGAGATTACTTCATCTGTGCCGTGACGCTTAACAACACCTTCGTATGGGAAGATATCGATTTGGTCACCCATGTTTAGCTCATCAACAGGTAGTTCGATTGGTAATGCACCAGAGTCTTCCATTGTGTTGAAGAAGATAGGCGCGATTTTACCACCTAAACATACACCACCAACGCGTTTGTTTGGTACGTGAGGAATATCATCACCCATGAACCAAAGTACAGAGTTAGTTGCAGATTTACGAGAAGAACCCGTACCAACTACATCACCAACGTATGCAAGAGGTAAACCTTTAGTTTTAAGCTCTTCTAGCTGTGAAATTGGACCAACTTCACCTGGTTTGTCAGGGTTGATACCATCACGTTCGTTCTTCAGCATTGCTAAAGCGTGTAGTGGGATATCAGGACGTGACCATGCATCTGGAGCAGGTGAAAGGTCATCTGTGTTTGTTTCGCCCGTTACTTTGAATACGGTAACTGAGATTTTTTCAGCAACTGCAGGCTTGTTTACAAACCATTCTGCATTTGCCCAAGATTCGATTACTTGCTTAGCAAATTCGTTACCTGCTTTCGCTTTTTCTTCTACATCGTAGAAAGCATCGAACATTAATAATGTGTTTGATAAACCTTTAACAACGATTGGTGCTAACGCTTCGTCGTCTAGAAGTTCGATCATAGGTGCGATGTTGTAACCACCTAACATAGTACCAAGTAGCTCAGCTGCTTTTTCTTTTGATACAAGTGGTGAGCTCGCTTCGCCTTTTGCAACTGCAGCTAAGAAACCTGCTTTAATGTAAGCAGCATCATCAACACCTGGTGGTACGCGGTTAACAAGAAGGTCTACGATAAATTCTTCTTCACCTGCCGGTGGATTTTTGATTAGTTCAATAAGATCAGCCGTTTGCTGAGCATCTAGTGGCGCTGGTACGATACCTAACGCGGCACGTTCTTCTACGTGTTTACGATATTCTTGTAGCACAATATTGCCCTCTTGGTGACGTGAAAGTACTCGGTTCTATTAATCTAAATAGCAATTTTACCCAGTACTTATAGTATTCTGACGGTTAATTATAAAGCTTTTAAGTATAGATGAAAATCCATGCTGCGCTTAGGCACTTTATATTCAGTATAAATAACATGAATAGTACTAAAAAAAAAAGCTATTCTGATGAATATTTATTAAGAATCATTCCTATCTGTGTTTTAAAAGCAAAAAACCCAGCACTAGGCTGGGTTTTAAACTCTATGCAAAGTCTAACTATTAACGCTCTACTTTAACACGTTCAATAACTTTAACTTTTGCTTCTACACGACGGTTTTCTGCATGTGCTTCCGGCGTGTTAGCTGGATTTTTAAGACGCTCTTCACCATAACCAACTGTAGTTAGGCGCATCGCATCAATACCATCTTCAATAAGCTTCTTAGCGACTGCATCAGCACGTTTTTTCGATAACCACTTATTGTAATCTGCTTTACCAACAGATGAAGTGTGACCTTCTAATACAACATCAGTGCCTGGATGCTCTTTTAAGAATGCAGCTGCACTGTCAATATCATCTAAATATTGTTGTGAAACTTTAGATGTATTGTTAGGGAATGTGATTAGTAAGCTCTTCGTTACTTCACGGTCTTCGTATAATGTACAACCAGAAGCATCTACAGCATCTGTCATAGGTGTATTAGCGCATTGGTCATCTGCATCTGGAATGCTGTCGCCATCGCTATCAACTGGCTCAACCGGAACAGGTACAACTGCAGGTGCTGGCTCAACTGGCTCTGGTTCGCTTTGATCACCAAAGATATAGCTGAAACCTAATTTAGCACCAACATCAGTGTAGCCACGGTCAAGACCTTGGTATAAAGAAGTTTCTGCGTTAAATGCAAAGTTATCTGTAAAGTAGTGCTGGTAACCGGCACCCACGTTAGCAAACATTAAATCTTCATCAACAGCGTCAAGGTTTTTCAAACCGAAAATACCGTAGAATGGGCCACCGCCAAAGTGATACAAACCATCGATACCGTAACGCTTACCGCTTTCAGAACCACTCATTGTAGTTCCATCGTTGTCGGTCACGTTCCAATCGAAATCCATATCTGCGTATTCTAAGCGGGCACTCCAGTAGTCGCTAAAGCGATAACCAAGCTCTAAACCCCACCCTGTTGAGTCGTCTACGTCTAGGCCACCTGGCGGATAATCACGGATATTCTCCCATGAATTATCGTAGTAATCACCAAACGCACCAATATAAAAACCTTGTTTCTCGGCTGCGATTGTTGAGGCACTTGTTGCAGCAAGCGCTAAAGCAATTGTAAGTGGTTTCAGTTTCATGTTTCATTCCCTTCCATTTAAGATAACTTAAGGCCGTGTAGCCTACATTCCGTCAAGATAGTTGATGAGTAATTAATCCAAACTTAATAAACCCAAACAACATAATAAATTTTCTTAATTTAACAACACCAACTAAATACAGCGACGTAAAAAGAATCAATATAAATCCAACAATATTGATACTAAAAAAACATTACAGTAAAAATAATTATATTACCTAATAATTATTCTACAAGGTAACTAAAAAAGCTATAGCACAAATGGTTGATAGTTACTTTGATGATTCAAATCAATATTCACTTAAATTATCATTTAACAAAAAGGTACATTCTGAAGATTATTTTATTTAATCGAAAAATAATTATGTTCTTAAATTAAAAAAATAAAGCCGAACCAACTACTTGGCTCGGCTTTACTATTTTTAACTATTTATAAATATAGGAGTATTTACATATTTATAATAGTTTAGTCTTATTTACGAAGAACTTTTACACGTTCAACGCTTGTAATTTGCGCTTCTACACGACGGTTTTCAGCATGTGCTTCCAGTGTGTAGGCTTTATTTTTCAAACGCTCTTCACCGTATCCAACTGTCGAAATTCTATCTGCAGCGATACCGTCTTTGATAAGTTCATCAGCAACATCTTGTGCGCGCTTTTCTGAAAGCTTCATATTATAGTCAGCATCACCCACTGCAGAGGCGTGGCCTTCTAATACAACTGATGTGTCTTGGTTTTCTTTCATAAACGCAGCCACATCTGCAATATCGCTGAAGTATTTGTTTGGTACTTCTGCTACATCATGCGGGAAAGTAACTAACAAGGTGATAGTTGCTTCTTTTTCTTCGTATAATGTACAGCCTGTGCTATCTACTGCATCAGTCATTGGTGTGTTAGCACACTGATCATCAGCATCCATAACACCATCATTATCGCTATCAGTTGGAGCGCTAACAACCGGCGCAGGCTCTACTGGCTCAGATGAGCTTTGGTTACCGAAAATATAGCTGAAACCTAATTTAGCGCCAACATCAGTGTAACCACGATCAAGACCTTGATATAAAGACGTTTCAGCGTTAAATGCGAAATTGTCTGTAAAGTAGTGCTGATAACCGGCACCAACGTTAGCAAACGTTAAGTTTTCATCTAGAGCACTTAAGTTCTTAAGACCAAAAATACCATAGAATGGGCCGCCACCTAAGTGATATAAAGCATCAATACCGTAACGCTCGCCGCTTTCAGAGCCACTTGTTGAAGTACCATTAGCTAAATCTGCAGTCCAATCAAAGTCCATGTCTGCATATTCTAGACGCGCGCTCCAGTAATCACTGAAACGATAGCCTAACTCTAAGCCCCAACCAGTTGAGTCATCAACATTCAATCCACCTGGCGGATAATCACGAACATTTTCCCAAGAATTGTCGTAATAGTCGCCAAATGCGCCAATATAAAAACCTTCTTTTTCAGCAGCGAGGGCTGTAGAACTCGTTGCAGCCAGTGCTAACGCAATAGTAAGTGATTTTAGTTTCATTATTTCCTTCCCATTTTCACAATAAAGCTGTTTTCAGCTAATGTTTGTTGAGTATTTAAAAACTGTTGAGTAGCTCAAAAAATCAATCTTACGATAGTTCATAAGCCACAATTTTACTTATTTATTAATTATCAATGCTTAACACTTGATGCTTAATACTTAATAAAGCTGAATCCAATATAACAAAAGAATTATTTAAATTACGTCTAACATGATTCTAAAGTCGTATTAGATCATCATCTAAAGCAATAAGTTAACTCCATTCTATGATAGCACTTGCGTTTATTCTGCTCAATCAGCAAGCATTTAAAAAAACTAAATAAACACTTTTTATTTCAAGCAAGTACAAATGCATTAGGTACCACAAAATGTTTGATAATTAGCATCGCCATTTTCAGGTGGCTCATACCAAGATTCGAATTGCTGATCGTAAACGTAGGGCTTTGATAAAACTGATAAAAAGCCATTCAGCATTGAACTACATCCTGTTTTTTCATATTCCGCCAAGATCATTTCAATATTATGGTTGCGTGGAATGACTGCAGGATTAACAGCACGCATGATGTCATAACTTTCAGCTGATGTTCTGACTCGCCACTTTGCAGCCCACCCCTTAATACTATCCGGTAATGCAAAATCCGCAAGTAATGACTCCGTAAGAGCATTGAAAGTATTAGTATAATCAAGGTTATTTTGCTGCATCAGAGTGAGTAACTCAGTCACTAAAGCTTGGTTATCGTCGTGTTCATCTAGAAGTCCTAACTTCCGTCGCCACATTGTAGTAAATGCATGATTAAACTTTTCAGCAAAACTATTTACTGCACTGGATAATAACGACAAAGCTTGCTGTTCATTTTTAAATAATGGCAGCAAGCTCTCAGCTAATCGCGCGCAATTCCAATTCGCAATGTTTGGTTGGTTACCGAATGCATAGCGCCCTTGATGGTCTATGGAACTAAACACAGTATCAAAGTCAAACTGGTTCATCATAGCGCATGGGCCGTAATCAATGGTTTCACCACTCACTAATGTATTGTCTGTATTCATTACACCATGGATGAATCCCACTCGCATCCAACTGATGATAAGCTCAATTTGCTTATCTATGACTGCGGTTAAAAAGTCTACATAACGTTGCTCTGCACGCGTATCTATCTCTGGGAAATGACAACTGAGTGCGTAATCAACTAACTTTTCTAAGCCTTCAATATCGCCCTGGGTTGCTAAATACTGAAATGAACCAACGCGAATATGACTTTTTGCTACGCGAGTTACGACAGCGCCTGGCCGAGGTGGTTGTCGATACACCGTTTCGCCGGTAGTAACAACAGCTAAGCAGCGAGTTGTCGCGACACCTAATGCAGCCATCGCTTCGCTCATTATAAACTCACGAACCGCCGGCCCAATCGCACAACGTCCATCACCACCACGTGAAAACACTGTAGCACCCGCCCCTTTAAGCTGTATGTCCCACAGTACTCCTTCAACGTCTTTAACTGCTCCAAGCAAATGCGCTCTGCCATCCCCCAGATGTGGTGAAAAATGACCAAATTGATGCCCTGAGTAACCTAAAGCAATAGGCTTTACGCTGTCATCAGTTATTGAGCCACTTAACTGTCCTGCTAGGTATTCTGGATCATGACTAATACCAAGCGACTGAGCTAATTTATCATTGAATAACAATAATGCGGGATCAGCGGCGCGAGTAGGCATATCTTCAATAGCCAATAGTTCGCTGATATCGGTATACCTAGTTTGCAGTTTCATAAAAAATCCTATCGCGCAGCTATGCCAACGCGGTTATCGCCTACCCCATAGGCAACTAATTGACTTAGCGCTTGCAGGCTAAAGCCACTTTGTTGTTGTAGCTCGTTGAAAAAGTCTTGTGCAGCTTGTAATGACTTTTTAGTTTGTAAGCCACCGTCAATTAATTCATGAGCACGTAAATAATTTTCTACGTCTCGAGACAGTAAAAAAGTATCCTTACCCATAGCACGCAATGCATAAGGCCCTGTGTTCCCACCTAGTCGCGCACCATGCTTTTTTAAGTAAGCCCACAAACCGATAATATTATTTACTGGCCAATCAGCTACAAATTGGCTGAAACTACCATGTTTTTCAGCTACTTCATGGATCATGTAGGCATTTTCAGGGATCGTTTGTACTTTTTTAAAGTTACGAATAATACGTTCATCACTGGCTTTTTGCTCGAGCATATCAGGTGGCATCATTAATAGTTTCTCAACACTGAAGTCCCAAAATACCTCTCGAAATCCTGACCACTTACTATTGATAACAGACCAGTAAAAACCACTTTGGAACACTTTACGCGTTAACTCTTCCAACCATAAGTCGTCATGCATTTTGGCAATGTCAGCGCTATCAAGCGGGTCAGAAAGCAGTGCAAGCAGCATTTCTTCACTGCCCTTACGGGTGACAGCTCGCTGATAGATATCGTTAAACTTTTCCATTCTTCTTCCAATTCGTCTGGGTAATACTAGTGTACTAAAAACACGCTTATACGTAACCATGTTGCAAAATCGGTCACTAAAAAAACGAATACTCCGCCTTGACACCTAGATGGCTAAAATGCTTTAATCGCCGCTGATACCCTATTTAACTATGTTGGCTTTAAGCTATAAAGCGAGCATAAAGGGCTGGAAGAGGTGCGTTATTCAGGTAGCGTATAGGAGGAGCACAGACTCTGTTGATCATACGTGAGGGGAATTAACGCCGAGAAGTAACACCGTTTGTGAGGTGCTTATTTCGGGCGACTGGGCTGAATCCCAGCGACTGTCACCAACAATAGCAAAAGGCTATTGATTAGTTTGGTGGAGAGCTTCTGGTCTTAGTATAATAAGGCCGTTGCGTCTTTATTATTTTAAGCCCATTCGCTCTTCGAATTATACCTTGTTCGAATGACGACATGCGGCTCCATTCAATTGCTCCCGCATAAACTCTTCGAATACCTTATAAGTTCGTGAGAGATGATCAACAATTTTGATTTAAACGACTATCCATTATGGACAGCGCTTGTCACGCCATTTTCTGAATCTGGCGAGGTCGATTACACGGCCCTAGGGCAACTGGTCGCTGAGCAGCAAGATGCTAATAACGGTATTTTATTGCTTGGCAGCACCGGCGAAGGACTGGCGCTTTCACTTAAAGAGCAACAAGCCATTGTTGAGCATGTTTGCCAATTAGCACCGACTGTACCACTTATGGTCGCTGTGGGCGGCATGAACCTTAAGCAGCAAATTGCTTGGGTTGAATACTGCAACCAACTACCTATTCATGGCTACCTATTGGGCTCTCCTCTGTATGCAAAACCTGGGGTTGTTGGCCAAACACATTGGTTTGAAAGCCTACTTAACGCAAGTCATCACCCTTGTATGTTGTATAACGTACCAGGACGCAGTGCAGTTGAGATTTCACCGCAGGTGATCAAAAACCTTGCTGAGCACAAAAACCTTTGGGCTTTAAAAGAAGCCAGTGGTGACATTAGCAAATTTGAAGGCTTTAGAACGGCGTCACCAACACTGGCTATCTTCAGTGGTGATGATGCACTTATGCCGTATTTTGCTCAAGCGGGTGCAAAAGGTTTAGTTTCGGTTGCCGCAAATGCTTGGCCGAGTCAAACCCATGAGTTTGTTAAACGCAGTTTAAGTGGTCAATATCCAAATCTATTCACCGATTGGTCGCAAGCGATTCAAAGCTTATTTGCTGTCGCAAATCCAATCCCCGTAAAAGTACTGATGCACCTGCAAGGTAAAATAAATACCCCGCATTTACGTCCGCCGCTTACGCATTTAGAGCTAGAGCAAACAGACAGCATCACCCACGCAAACAACACAATTTTATCTTGGAACTAAAAACAGGTTTTATCATGAGCTGGTTAGAATTATTAAACAACTTAGAATCGGGCGCAGTGCGCGCAGCTACACAAGACGAAAACGGCAACTGGCATGCCAATGTTGAAGTTAAACAAGGCATTTTAGAAGCCTTTAAAAATGGCACAAATACCGAGTTCCCAGGTGGTTTTGTGGATAAGCACAACCTAGCACCACAGGGCTTTGCTGCAAATGCCGGCGTGCGTATGGTACCAGGTGGTAGCAGTGTTCGTCGTGGCGCACACGTTGCTAAAGGCACGATTATCATGCCACCAGCGTATGTAAATATTGGCGCATTCATCGACGAAGGCACGATGGTCGACAGTCACGCATTAGTGGGTTCATGCGCACAAGTAGGTAAAAATGTTCACCTAAGTGCAGCAGTACAGCTAGGTGGCGTGCTTGAGCCAATTGGTGCCAGCCCTGTGGTTATTGAAGATGACGCTTTCATCGGTGCAGGCTGCGTTATTGTTGAAGGCGTGGTTGTGAAAAAAGGTGCTGTACTTGCGCCGGGTGTGCGCTTATCTGCAACCATCCCTGTCTACGATTGTGTTAATGAGCGCCAGCTAGACAAAGGTGAAGCAATTCCAGAAAACGCGATTGTAATCCCAGGTTCTCGCCCTGCTTCAAATGCATGGGCTCGCGAGCAAGGTTTAAGCATGTCTTGTGCATTGATCGTGAAATACCGTGACGAACAAAGCGATGCATCATTATTGTTAGAAGAGGTTTTACGTTAATGAGCTTTTTGAGCACGCCCATCAAGCAAGCGGTTGAACAAGTTTCAACACATCTTGATACGCCATTTTTTATCTATGATTTAGATAAATTAACTGCACATTTAAATCAACTAACTGCGCAAACCGATGTGAAACTTTGGTATGCCGTTAAGGCCAACCCGCTGTCTCGCATTATTCAATGTTTAGACAGCGCAGGGTTTAATTTTGATGTTGCGAGTAAAGGTGAACTTGAGCAAGTACTTGCCCAAGGCATCGATAGCGAGCGCGTGCTCAACACAGGGCCAGCAAAGAGCCCTGCACAAATTTCACATTTTATTGCTCGCGGCGTACGTACCTTCGTGGCCGAGAGCATAAACCAAGTTCGCTGGTTAAATGAGCAAGCAACAAAAGCAAATTGTCAGCTGCAAGTTCTGTTGCGTGTACAACTTCGTTGGCCAGACAGCGAAAAGAACCCACTTGGCGGCGATAGCCTTACTCCTTTTGGTTTGGGCTGTGATGAGTGGCAAGCGCTCACAGTCAGTGATTACACTGCTCTTAACTTTGATGGCCTGCATATTTTCCAATGGGGCAATATGCTGAGCACTGACAAACTCGCCGAGCTATGGCGTGCGATGATTGCGCCATTACAACAACTAGCAAGTGCATTAAATATTAACCTTAATATTCTCGATTTAGGGGGTGGCTTAGGCATTCCTTATACTCAAGATGCTAACCGACTCGATTGGTCTGCACTTATCGAGACTCTGGCGAGTATTAAAGCAGATGCCGGTGTCAAAGAGCTTTGGATGGAACTTGGCCGCTATGCGGTAGGCGAATGCGGCCATTACGCCACACCGGTTGTTGAACGCAAAGAAAATTACAATCAACAGCAGGTGATTTTATCAGGCGGTATTAACCATTTACTTCGCCCTGCAGTGACAAGCCAAGATTTTCCTGCGGTGTTACTGCGTGAGTCAACGGCTGAGCCAAGTGCAATGACTTTATACGGCCCGCTTTGCACCGCGCTTGATTGCTTAGGTGAGCACCAACTAGCTAGTGATTTAAGTGAGCAAGACTGGTTGGTATTCAGCCAATGTGGCGCGTATGGCTTTACCGAAAGTATGCCGTACTTTTTATGCCACGAATTAGCGGCTGAATACATCCTTGAACAAGGAAATATTGAGTGCATTCGTAGCGCTGAAGATGCCAGCTATTATTTAAGGTAATCACCATGAGTAAAGAATTAATCAGCCAAGAGAATATTGTGGTTGGCGAGATTGCCAACGGCCTACCACTGACAATTCCTGTGTATCGTTTAAAAGGCGATGGCACAGGGCCAAACGTGTATATACAAGCTAATATGCACGGTGCAGAAGTACAAGGTAACGCTGTAATTTATCAATTGCTTGAGCAGCTAAAATCACTCAAGCTGCGTGGCGATATTACCCTAGTGCCTTATGCCAACCCAATTGGTTGTAATCAAAAGTCAGGTGAGTTTACTCTAGGTCGCTTCGATCCAATCACTGGCACCAACTGGAACCGCATGTACCGCTTTAATAAAGCATTACCATCACAAATTGCTGAACAGCATAAAGACAGTGATGATGCGACCCTTAAAGCCGCCTTCAAAGAAGCACTCGTTGCTGACATCGACAGCCAATTAACGGGCCCAAATTACAGCTTAACAACGGGTAAGCGCATTGCACTTAACTTGCAAAAGCTTGCCCATCAGGCTGATATTGTTTTAGACCTTCACACAGGGCCTATCTCAAGTAAGCACTTATACTGCCCCCAATACGCCAAAGCCAGCGCGAGCTATTTCAACATCGAACATGTGTTATTGATCCCAAGTGATTTTGATGGCGCAATGGATGAAGCGAGTTTCTGCCCGTGGTGGTCGTTATCTGAAGAGCTTGCCAAACAAGGCCGTGAATTTGCAGTTCAAGTCGAAGCATTTACCGTTGAACTTGGTAGCCAAGAAAAAATCGATTTAAGTGCAGCCCTTGAAGACGCCAATAGCATTTTAAGTTACCTCAATCAAAAAGAGGTATTAGTTGATGCTGCGTATCATCCAAAAGCGATGACACGTTATGCCTGCATGCTTGAAGATTATGTAGCTTACTACGCACCTATGGGTGGCATGGTCGAGTATCTTGCCCCACTGGGTGGCCATATTAAAGCTGGTGAGCCTATCGCCCGCATTTTAAGAATGGAGCGCTACCTTTCTGAGCAGCCGCTACAAACATTAAGTTTTGATAAAGACGCCATTGCTATTTTGCATTTTGCTTCAGCAAGCGTGAATCAAGGTACCGAACTTTATAAGTTTTTTACCAACGTATTTGAGCTATAAGCTCATCCCTTCTCATTGCGTGAGAGTCAACGGCTTATGCCCTTAGGCCGTTACAGCAGGGCTCCAAGCTTAGCTTGGGGCTCTCTATTTACCTAAAATTTCAACAATTCAGTACAAGTTCACGGTTACTTATGTAAAAATCGTTATAATTATACCTACTTACAAGTCTACTGAAAGGGAACTGCAATGGGATGGCGCATTTGGCTGGCAGCAGCTGGCTTATTTTCTGTACCTGTATTTGCTCAAACTGAACAACCACAAACTAACGAACAAGATGACGCGTTAGAACTCGTAAAGCAGTGTATTTTGAACGAAGCGATTGGCGGTGACGGTAAACAAACACTCGAAGAACTTCGTAAAAAATGCTCAGACTTGGACGAGAGTAAAAAGCTCACCGCTTTAGATAAGCGTAAAGCCCGTGAAGAAGTGAGCAAGAAAAACCGTAATGTGATCACCCCACATAAGCGTAACTACATATTACCGCTTTCATACGTATCTAACCCGAATGAACGTCCTTTTGATGGTTTAAAAGATCTTGCAGAGCAAACTGATGGCGAGCCACTTGATAATCTTGAAGTGAAATATCAACTTTCAATTAAAGTGCCTATCTTCGAAGGCTTTTCAGATAAAGATCAGGGCGTATTCTTTGCGTTTACCATGCAATCGTTTTGGCAGTTTTACAACAAAGATATTTCATCACCGTTTCGTGAAACAAATTACGAACCAGAGATCTTCTGGGTGAACTACCTTGATCCTGAGCATGTGCTTTGGGGCGATGAAATGGCAATTGCAATTGGTGCATCACATCAATCGAATGGCCGCAGCCAACCTAACTCACGTTCATGGAACCGTATCTATGCCGATTTCTTGTGGGAAAAAGACGGCTTTGTATTTAGCTTTAAGCCTTGGTACCGAATTCCTGAAGATAAAAAAGACGATGAATTAGAAGCGCGTGGCGATGACAACCCTGATATTTACAAATACATGGGTTACTTTGAATTCTCAGGTGCATACCGTTATAACGAGCATGAATTTAGCTTTATGACCCGTAATAACCTAAATTCAGATAACCGTGGTGCAATCCAATTAGATTGGTCTTTCCCTCTATGGGGCCGATTACGTGGTTACGCACAATACTTTAATGGTTATGGCGAGAGCTTAATTGATTACAACGCCGATATTGAACGTTTTGGTGTGGGTATTCTGTTAACTGACTTGCTTTAACTGCAGTATTAACTGACTTACTTTAACTGCAATAAAGAGCGAGCTTTAGTTAGCTCGCTCTGAATATGCGTTATTTTTTAACGATGAAGTGACCTTCAAATTCAGCAACTAACACATCACCATCATATACATTCACTGGTACATGGTAGCTTGCTTTGCCACTGTCTTCTAAATCCGCTAACTTGCCTTTACAACCAGCCAGCTCAACACTACCACGAGGGTCGTTATTCAGTGGTTTAAGGTATTTAATGTTGGCATCAGCTAATACGATATTCCCTTCAAGTCCTGCTTCTTTCAGTGCAAGGTAGGTAGCACCCCAGCCAGTTAAGGTAGCTAAGCTATAAATCGAACCAGCAAACATGGTGTTATGAAGGTTTAAGTTCGCATCTAAATCAGCACGAGTAGTAAATTGCCAATCGGTATAGCTTTCAACTTTAATTCCCATCGCATCACTGATTGGAATCGACTCACGCCACGTATTTTGCAGTACTTGTGTCCAGTTTGGATGACGGAACCAACCCGGCTCAGATGGTTTTTGTTTTACCATTTTCCAATGCTGTACATCGTCATAGGCAAGGTGCGCTTTTTCTTTTAGCTCGTAGCCGTGACGTTTATAAAACTCTAAGGCACGTTCACGGGCAAAAAGTACGAGCTCATCGGCATCTTGAGTCCACGCTATTTTTTCTAGCTCATGCAGTAAACGACTACCAATGTGCTGATTACGATTCCCTTCAGCAACCGCCATATAGCGTACTTGTGCTTGTTGATGATTATTAAAATGCAAACGTGCTACACCTAATACTTCGCCATCATTGTTTTTAATAAAGCGATGCTCGGCATCTTGCTCTAAGTCATCTTGCTCAGAACCGCGCGGCTCACCCCAAGGTGCTCTTAAAACCTGCCAACGTAATGAATAATACGCTTGCCAATCTTCGCTACTTTGCGGTGTGGTCACTTTAAACATAAATACTCCTGTGAAAATACAGCCACTGTCTGTTATTTTTCTAACGTGGCTAGACGAATGCAAATTACGATACGCGATCTTCTTGCAAGTTGGAATAATACTTTGGTGACCCAGCTTAAATTATTATCCTGAGCTGTAAAAACTAATGCACAATTGCACTTTATGGTGACTAGTCTATGCTGAAACAATTGTCATACTTTTTAAACATAAAAGCTAAAGGCCCGAGATATGGAACATTTTTTTGAACCCAGTGGCGCAATAAAGCATAGTTTTATTGAAGAATGTCACCAGTTAGGGCAGCTGATTTACTGGCACAAGCAAGGCAATTACAGCATTCAAGTTAGGCAACTCAATCAACTACGTTGGTTATTGATTAACGAAACTCTTCAATCCGTTATCGAAAAACGTCAGCCTAACAGGCTTCTTTTCCCTCATTTACAATATCTTGCGAAGCTCTGGCAGAAACTTGATGAACCTAAAAAAATTTTAGAGTTAGGCTTAGGTGGCGGGGCAATTCGTAACTATCTTCAGCATACCTACCCTGATAGCCAGCTTATTTCAGTGGAAAAAAACCCCGATATTATTCACTGTTATAAGCGCTACTTTGGTGGAGATCACACAAGTAATTTACGCTGTTTCGATGCTCAACAAATACTTGAGCAAGGACACGAATACAATTGGATTATATTGGATTTATTCAGTGAAGTAGATGGCCCACTGTTTTTATACAAACATACTTTTTATGCCAAGCTTCGCTCAGCGATGGCTAAAGATGGCGTATTATTTATTAACTTTTTATCCAGTCACCCATCGCAGTTAAAGCAACTTGAGCATTTACTTATCACCGAATTCGGCAAGCGACCAAGTATCGAAAAGATCCCTAATTATGTGAATCATATCGTGATGATCAAAAAGTAGTTGTCTGTTACACAGATAAATTAAAAGTAACGGGACCATCGTTACATAGGCTTACTTGCATATCAGCACCAAATTGCCCTGTGGCTACTGTTAACCCGGCTTTTTTAGCTTCAGCGATAAAATACTCATAGAGCGTATTAGCTTGATCAGGCGTACCAGCACTTGAAAAGCTCGGACGCATGCCCTTTTTAGTGTCTGCGGCTAGTGTAAACTGCGAAACCACCAACAGTTCACCCTTGATATCATTCAAGCTTAAATTCATCTTTCCTTGTTCATCGGTAAAAATTCGGTAATTACTTACTTTATGTAAAAGCTTCTGAGCGCTTTGTTCGGTATCCTGTTTTTCAACGCCTAATAGCAGCAAAATACCTTGTGAAATTTCACCGACGACTTCGCCCGCCACTTCTACTTTTGCCTGTTTTACTCTTTGAATTAAACCTTGCATTGATCCCTCGATAACTTGATATACATTAAATCTGCAGCACGTCGCATTGCTGCCAAATATACCTGATTATCGCTACTGTGCCCAATACCATCTAATATCAATAATTGTGCATTTAATTGTTCAGCAAGCTGCTGTACAGCACTATATCGACAGATCAAATCGGCCCGGCCATGAACAAACCAAATGGGTAAATGAGTCAAAACATGCGCATTTTCTGCGATGTAACCCTCTTCAATAAAACAAAGATTACGAAAATAATGCACCATTAACCTTGCTTGATTTAAGCCTACATGGGGCTCTTGCAAACTCCAATTAGTTAATGGCTCACCATGACATAACACCTGCTCCCAATGGCACCATAGTTTAGCGAATTTGCTGGCTTTAATTTGATCGCTACTATTTAGTTGTTGCTGATAAAAGTCGAGTAAGGCATGCCAATCGGTAAAATCATGAGCAAACTCTTTAAAGCATTCTGGGTAAAAATGCGCGCCCGCGCCTTTAGTTGTGTAAAGCCATTCAAAGTCACTGTTACAAGCTAAAAAACTAGCCCGTAAAATAAGTCCTGCGATGTGCTCCCGATGTTTTATTGCATACACAAGTGCAAGAGTTGCTCCCCACGATTCGCCGCACACCAGCCATTTTTCAATGCCGAGTTGCTGGCGTAAAAACTCGAGATCAGCGACTAAATCTAATGTGGTGTTTGTGTTGATATCATGGGGGGTTGAATGACCACAACCGCGCTGGCTGAACATGATCACTCGATAACGTTCTAAATCAAAAAAGCGGCAATTTTCAGGGCACAGCCCCGCTCCGGGCCCGCCATGACATAACACCACAGCAATCCCTGTAGACGCACCATATTCTTGCACATGGATTTGATGGCCATCGCCAACACTCAAATGGTAATCACGGTTGGCAACATAATGTGGATGTAACTGCACCTCGCTCTCCTTAGGTGCAGTCGCTATTAAACGTCTATATCAGGTGTATCCTCAATATCTTCAGGACTGATACATACCGTAAACTCTGCACCGAGTAATACGACAATCCAAGACAGATAGACCCAAACAAATAGTATAGGTATCGTCGCCAACGCCCCATAAATAACTTCATAAGATGGGAAGTGACTGATATACAGAGCAAAGCCTTTTTTTGTCAGCTCAAACAACATAGCTGCAAACAATGCTCCTGGAATTGCCGCTCTAAATGGAACTCGTGTGTTAGGCACTAAAGTATAGAGCATAATGAAGCCAATCATGGAAATTATGTAAGGTAATAGTTTCAATAAAAAGCCGCTGAATCCAGGAATACCTTGATCAGCGAATGATACTAAAGACACAATGTATGAGGTAACACCAATACTCGCGCCGAGTAATACTGGACCTAAGCTAAGCACCATCCAATAAACGGCAAACGAAATCATCATGGGGCGTTTTTTCTTAATACGCCAAATTCGGTTCAATGTGGCATCGACATTGCGAATGAGTAACAAGGACACTGCTGCTAAAAATCCCACACCGACCGCAGTCATTTTATTAGCATTACCGGCAAAGGCGCTGATATGCTCTTTAATAACATCAGAAGAAGTCGGCACAAGATTAGTAAATAAGAAATTTTCTATGGTTACCAAGGTGCTTTCAAATCCAGGAAAAGCAGAAAAAATAGCGACACCAACCGCCACTAATGGCACGATTGATAACAAGGTTACATAAGCCAAATAACCTGCATTAACAGTAATTTGATCGTCAATACAACGATTGAGATACTGCATCCACCAAGTAGGTTGTTGCTTTAAGAAAATGCTTATTTGTAGCTTATAACGAGTGAGCTTCTCATCCATAGAATCTAATTTCTGCTAAAATGTTTTGATAATCATAGCAATCCACCACATAATTTGAAATGACAGGTACCTAAAAAGGATTCTCAATGAAAAAACTGACACTTTTAAGTGCACCACTATTTGCAGTAACCATGGCATTATCAGGCTGTCAGTCAGCTTATTACTCTGCTATGGAATCTGTAGGAGTGCACAAACGCGACATTTTAGTCGACCGCGTAGAAGAAACAAAAGAATCACAACAAGAATCCCAAGAAGAATTTCAATCAGCCCTAGATAGATTAACCACATTAATCAATTTCAATGGCGGTGAACTTGAGGATGCATATAAGCAACTAAATGATGATTATGAATCAAGCCTAGCGGCTGCAAATGACGTAACAAATAATATCAATAAAGTTGAAGATGTCGCTGAGGCACTATTTGAAGAATGGGCTGATGAGCTAGAGCAATACAAAAGCGCCTCACTAAAACGTGAAAGCAGCAAAAAGCTCAATGCAACTAAGCGCCAATTTGATCAACTACTTCGCTCAATGCGCAGCGCAGAAAGCAAAATGGAGCCGGTATTATCATCACTGCATGACAACGTCCTGTATTTAAAGCACAACCTCAACGCGCAGGCTGTTACAGCTATCAAGGGTGAATTTACGAATCTTAAACGCGATATAAAAGTGTTAATGGACGACATGAACAAATCAATTGAAGACTCTAATAAGTTCATTGAGCAAATGAATAAAGCTGGTTAATTAGCGCAAACGAGTTTTTACAAAGCCTACTTAAACGTAGGCTTTTTTGTGTAATCTCTTGTTACTTTTTAATGATTTATCTTAAATTTTATTTTGCTAAACTCACGGCAAAGAATAAAAAGTAAACATAGTATGCACTTAAAAACACTCTCAGCACTCATTGCAGCTGCACTCTTAACTGCTTGTAGCAGCCCTAATACTGTCAATGTTATTGCCGGTGAAGGCACTATTACTCCGTTAAAAACTGAAGGTGACTACGAAGGTCGCTTTCATAACCTATATCCTGGTGATAAAGAATACCCAACAACCTGCACTGACAATTGCTATGAACCATCAGAGCTACTTATATGTGACGACAGCAACTCACAATGCCAATATCAAGCAGAACAAAGCGTACCTGAAATAAACTCAGGGTTTACAGTTCGCTGGTTAGGTCATGCAGGCTTTTATATTCAATCACCCAATGGTGAGCAGCTATTATTTGACCCAGTCAAAGAGCAATTTGATTCGCCTGTAGACTTGGCCTTTAAGCTAGCTGGAGGTATCTATCGCAAACCAGGTTTTTGGCCAACACAAGCAGAACTTGATGGCTTAGATGCTGTGATATATTCACATATTCACTATGATCATTTTAACAAAGCCGACATAGAAGAAATTGGCAATTCGCCGCGTTATTTAGTGCCATTAGGATTTGCAGATAACTTTCCGACTGGCGGCTTTAATATTTCAGAAATGGCGTGGTACGCAAGTACACAAATTAATGACTTAACTGTTAATGCGGTGCCAGCACACCATTTTAGTAGCCGAACTCTAGTCCCATTCATTTATGAAGATCACAACAAAGATCTCTGGAATGGCTGGTTACTAGAACAAAATGGTAAAACCTTATTTTTTGCTGGCGATACCGGTTACTCACAACATTTTCAGGATATTAAGCAGAAATACGGCGAGATTGATGTATGCCTTATGCCGATAGCTTCTTATTACCATGAAGAAGATGGTAAGTGGTATCGCTATGTTCATACTACACCTGAAGATGCTATTAACGCAGCTGAGGAGCTAGGCTGTAAAGTGATGATCCCTTGGGGTTATGGTAACTCAAGCTGGCAAATGGGCGACCATTCAAGCCATTCAGCACTACTAAGATTACTAACAATGAAAGCAAGAATGGCTAGCAAGCTACCTTTGTACATTCTTAATGAAGGTGAGCAAGTTTCACTATAATGCTGCTTGTTCTAGTATACCAATTCGCTTAATTGAGCGAATTGGTATTAAGCTAACTTTTAAGCAGTAAATCCCTGAGCGCCAACATTAGTTTGTGTGCACTACCTGCAGACATAGCGAGCGGGTTAAACTCACTCGTACCAGAATATTTGAGGGTAATCGGAGTAACGAGTCTAGAGTAAGGAATGTAGCCCATAGACCAGTTCTCAAACTCTCTTTCAAAAATCTCACAATAATTAAGCATAATAATATTTTTATGCCGCGTATCATTCAAAATACGGTGATAAGTTGCATTTACCGCACTTCTAGAGCCTTCCAAGCACTGTAAAAAGTGAGTAGTATTAAAACAAAGCAAACCTGTAACATTCATTTTGCTATTGTTTTGTTTGGCTTTCTCAAGAATATTTTCAATATCCCCAGGCCCAAACCCATCGCTAATTTCACTTGTATAAATAAGTCTAACTAAGTACATCTCACTCTCCTGCAAAGTCGATTTAGAAAAGATAGTACAGATGGGGGGTTTAGCAAAAAAGTGCAGTTAAGTTTAAAATTTTACATGAATAAAGTTGGGTATCGCTGCGCTCAACCTACTTGGCTGACCACTAAAAAAAACCGCCGTATCTTTCAATACGGCGGTTCTAATTTTGTGAAACTACAAGACCTTATTAGTCTTTAGCTTGACGGCTCGCACGTTTACGCTCACTTTCAGTTAAGTGACGTTTACGAATACGGATGCTCTGAGGTGTCACTTCCACTAACTCATCATCATCGATGAATTCAATCGCTTGTTCAAGCGTATAGTTAAGTGGTGGTGTTAACGTTTGTGCTTCATCTGTACCAGATGCACGAACGTTAGTAAGTTGCTTACCTTTAAGTGCGTTTACTGTTAGGTCGTTATCGCGGCTGTGGATACCGATAACCATACCTTCGTAAACTTCAACACCGTGACCGATGAATAACTTACCACGGTCTTGTAGGTTGAATAATGCGTTAGTAAGTGCTTTACCTGTTGCGTTAGCAATCATTACACCATTCTTACGCGCGCCGATAGTACCGCCTTTATGTGGGCCGTAGTGATCGAATGTGTGGTAAAGAAGACCAGAACCAGACGTTAATGTCATGAATTCAGTTTGGAAACCAATTAAGCCACGGCTTGGGATCATAAAGTCCATACGTACACGGCCTTTACCATCTGGAGACATGTCTGTTAGTTCACCCTTACGAAGACCAATTTGTTCCATGATAGAACCTTGGTGCTCTTCTTGACAGTCAATTGTAAGTGTTTCGTATGGCTCTTCTTTTTGACCATCAACTTCACGAAGGATTACTTGTGGACGAGAAACCGCAAGCTCGTAGCCTTCACGACGCATGTTCTCGATTAAGATACCTAAGTGTAACTCACCACGACCAGAAACACGGAAGCTATCTGGGTTGTCAGTTTCTTCAACACGTAGTGCTACGTTATGTACAAGCTCTGCTTGTAAACGCTCTAGGATGTTACGTGACGTTACGAATTTACCTTCTTTACCAGCGAATGGTGAAGTGTTTACAGAGAACGTCATTGTTACTGTAGGCTCATCAACGCTAAGCGGTGGTAATGCTTCAACGGTATTTACATCACAGATAGTGTCTGAGATTTTCAGCTCACCAAGACCCGTGATAGCAATGATGTCACCAGCGCCTGCAGATTCTGCTTCATGACGCTCAAGACCTAAGTAGCTCATTACTTGGCCAACTTTACCGTTACGCTTAGTACCGTCTGCGCTTACAACAGTAACCTGTTGGTTAGGACGAACAGTACCACGCTTGATACGACCAACACCGATAACACCGATGTATGAGTTGTAGTCAAGCTGAGAAATTTGCATTTGGAAAGCACCTTCAGGATCTGCATCCGGTGGAGATACTTCATCAACGATCATCTGGAACATTGGTTCCATGTTATCTGATGGCTCGTCTAAATCTAATGTAGCCCAGCCATTGATAGCTGATGCATAGATTACTTTAAAGTCTAACTGTTCGTCAGTTGCACCTAAGTTATCGAATAAGTCGAATACTTGGTCCATAACCCAGTCAGGACGTGCACCTGGCTTGTCGATTTTGTTGATAACAACGATCGGTGTTAAACCTTGTGCGAATGCTTTTTGCGTTACGAAACGCGTTTGTGGCATTGGACCTTCTTGAGCATCAACAAGTAGTAATACTGAGTCAGCCATCGAAAGTACGCGCTCTACTTCACCACCGAAGTCGGCGTGTCCTGGGGTGTCTACGATATTGATATGGTAGTCGTTCCAAGAGATAGCTGTGTTTTTAGCTAAAATGGTAATACCACGCTCTTTCTCAATGTCGTTTGAGTCCATTACGCGCTCTTCATTACCGCCGCGCGTTTCTAATGTGCCTGATTGCTCAAGCAGTTTATCAACCAAAGTTGTTTTACCGTGGTCAACGTGGGCGATAATCGCTATATTTCTTAACTTTTCGATGCTCATATTTTTTCTCAGAGAAATTGAATCTCATTGATCCTGCAAGATCTACGCACTCACCGGCATTTTCACCAGATGTCCCAGCATAGGATTTAAAAGGGCGCATATTATCCCTTAATAATGGCATGGATGAAAGTTTATCCAATACAATTTTCAAAACTTTCTTCAGGCATTTTATAAGTATCTGTTTTATAAATGACAAATTTATGAAAATAATAATTTTTATAAGCATAAAACTGGCAAAATTGCATTTTTTAAACCATATTTTGGCACTTAATCGTATTTAGAACCGATAAATTGGCACGCTCAGTAATTGTGCAAATCGTCGTCATTCTTTTTACGCACCAAAATGATCTTTTTTCGCACCAAAACAGTGCATAAAAAGTTAACATAACAACAAGCGGTTTCTTTTTTATCAGCCTTAACAACACCTTAAAAAAATGGCATGAAACCAGCTTACATAGAGCAAAGCAATAATGCAGCAAAAATAAAACCCAACAATTGGAGGACACATGTCACAATCGGTTTTAGATTTTATCAAAGAAAATGACGTTAAGTTCATTGATTTACGCTTTACTGATACCAAAGGTAAAGAACAGCATGTTTCTATTCCTCATCACCAAATTGATGAAGATTTCTTCGAAGACGGCAAAATGTTTGACGGTTCTTCAATTGCAGGTTGGAAAGGCATCAACGAATCAGATATGGTGCTTATGCCTGTTCCTGAGTCTGCTAAAATGGACCCGTTTTCTGAAGAAGCTACACTAATCATCCGTTGTGACGTAGTTGAGCCTTCAACACTTCAAGGTTACGAGCGTGACCCACGTTCAGTTGCAAAACGCGCTGAAGAGTACATGCGTTCTACAGGTATCGCTGATACTGTATTATTTGGTCCAGAGCCAGAATTCTTCCTTTTTGATGACGTTAAATACAAATCAGACATGTCTGGTTCTATGTACAAAATCGATTCTGTAGAAGCTGCTTGGAACTCAGATAAAGATTACGAAGGTGGCAACATGGGTCACCGTCCAGGTGTTAAAGGCGGTTACTTCCCGTGTTCACCTGTTGATTCATCACATGACTGGCGTTCAGCAACTTGTTTAGTTCTTGAAGAACTAGGTCAAGTAGTAGAAGCTCACCACCACGAAGTAGCAACTGCAGGTCAAAATGAGATCGCAACTCGCTTCAATACAATGGTATTAAAAGCTGACGAAATCCAAGAGATGAAATATGTTATCCATAACATGGCTCACTTATACGGAAAAACAGCGACATTCATGCCTAAGCCAATCGTAGGTGATAACGGTTCTGGTATGCACTGTCACCAATCTCTAGGTAAAGATGGCGTAAACATCTTCGCTGGTGACAAATACGCTGGTCTATCTGAAGAAGCACTTTACTACATCGGTGGTATCATCAAGCACGCTAAAGCAATCAACGCATTCGCTAACGCGTCAACTAACTCATACAAGCGTCTAGTTCCGGGCTTCGAAGCACCAGTAATGCTTGCATACTCTGCACGTAACCGTTCTGCTTCAATCCGTATCCCAGTGGTACCGTCTGCTAAAGCACGTCGTATCGAAGTACGTTTCCCTGATCCAACAGCTAACCCATACTTAGCGTTCTCTGCAATGCTTATGGCTGGCCTTGACGGTATCAAAAACAAGATCCACCCAGGTGATGCAATGGATAAAGACTTATACGATCTTCCAGCTGAAGAAGCTGCAGAGATCCCACAAGTTGCATCTTCACTGCAAGAAGCATTAGATTCATTAGATGCTGACCGTGAGTTCTTAAAAGCTGGCGGCGTATTCACTGATGACCTTATCGATGCTTACATTGCACTTAAGGGCAAAGAAGTTGAAAAGCTTAACATGACAACTCACCCAGTTGAGTTCGAAATGTACTACAGCGTTTAATTTAACGCCGTATCAGAATTATCAGATTGATAATAAATGTGTGTTCTCAAGCCCGCTTTGCGGGCTTTTTTGATGGTAATTTGGCCAATTCTACTCTAAAGTTTTAGTTAGATTAGATAACCTAGGGTCACAGAGTGAAAAACACGATTTTATTAGTATTACTCCTTTTTACAGTATGCAATTACGCACAAAGTGAAGTAAAAAAAATTTACTCGTGGAAAGATGAGAATGGTGTTTTAGTGTTCTCAGACTCACCTCGCCCTGGGGCTAAAGAAGTAAAGCTCAATACTCAAAACCTCACCATGCCTAAAACCGACACCAGCATACTTGATAACCCCGCTAGTGCGACACCTGTAAACTTTAAAATAACGATTTCCTCACCAGAAAATGAGGCAACCGTTCGAGAGAATACAGGCTCAGTATACGTCACAGCACGAGTGAGTCCGCGTTTTGCAACAGGCTTCAAAGTACAGCTGATAGTCGATGGCACACCTCACGGAAAATCGAGTAATAGCACGACCTTTGCATTGCGAAATGTCGACCGAGGCGAACACACATTACAAGCAAAACTCATAGATGCGAATAATAAAGTCGTTTCGGTTAGCCCTGTTAGCACTTTCTACATGCACAGAGCATCGATACTTAATTGAAACTAATTTTTTCGAGTCGGTATCATGCAAAGTAAATGGATTGTGCTAAGCTGCTGTTAATTGCAACGCACTAAAATGGTGCAAACATGCTCAGTGATACACATTTTAATTCTGAACTACTCGAAAGTATTTGGAAAAATTTAAGTACAGCCGTTATTTTGCTCGATAATGATTTTAAACTGGTTTATGCAAATGATAGTGCCAGTGAGCTATTAGGCTTAGGTCCAAAGCGTATAATTAATCAGCCATTCGATAACTTATTTAACTACCACTCCATTGACCTAAAACGTATTGCTCAGTACTCGTTGTTTGATGGCGTTGACTGCCACCAGCATAGAGCTGACGTGGTGTTCGTCGATTCTCGCCATGCTAAGCTAACCATTAGCACCCGCCGAATAAACAGCAATAATGAAAATTATATTTTGTTTGAGTGCCGACAAATGGATGATGAAATTCGCCACGATCAAGCATCAAATCAAATGCACCAATATCAAGCCGCACGCAATTTAATTCGTGGTTTAGCACACGAAATTAAAAATCCTTTGGGTGGAATACGCGGAGCGGCGCAATTATTGCAGTACGAGGTTGATCAGCAAGAGCGTGATCAATGTGCAGAGCTTATCATTGAGCAAGCTGACCGATTACGAGAGCTCGTAGACCGTTTACTTGGTCCAAACCAATTGCCACATAAATCATATGGCAATATTCACCAAGCTCTTGAGTCAGTGATTAAGCTTAGCATGTTAGATAACAGCGCTAATATCACTTTAGTGAAAGACTATGATCCAAGTATACCGAGTGTGTACATTGACCAAAGTAAAATTCAACAAGTGGTACTTAACATTATTCGCAATGCACAGCAGGCTCTGGTTGATGGTGGCGAAATTAGAATAAAAACCCGTATTAACCATCAACATAGACGTCCTGGTAAAGCACCGAAGAAAACCTTGCTGATCCAGATTTCAGATAATGGTCCAGGAATAGATAAGAGTTTAAGAGAAACCTTGTTTTATCCAATGATCACTAACAAAGAAAATGGTTCAGGACTAGGGTTATCCATTGCACAGACTTTGGTTGATCAACACGGTGGACACATTGACTGCGATAGTTGGCCAGGCCATACAGAATTTAATATCTATTTGCCTTTTACGGATTAATGGTTTTTTGGAGTAGTCATGAAAACAGTTTGGTTAGTTGATGATGATGCCTCAATACGCTTTGTATTAGAAAAAGCGCTGGCGCGAGCAGGATTTGAAACAGAAAGTTATGCAAATGCACAAGATGTGCTTAACGCACTCAAGTTTAGTCAGCCTACCGTTCTAGTGTCAGATGTAAGAATGCCTGGTATGGATGGTATGGCATTACTTGAAACAATTGCCGAACAAAACCCTGGGTTGCCAGTCATCATTATGACTGCACACTCAGACTTAGACTCAGCGGTAAATGCATTCCAAAAAGGCGCATTTGAATACCTTGCAAAACCATTTGATCTAGATGAAGCAGTTGCGCTGGTAGAGAGCGCCTGTCGTGCTAATTCAACAAAAAAAACCAAGCGTAAGCAAGCACCACAAACGAATGCCCATATCATAGGCGAAGCGCCTGCGATGCAAGAGGTGTTTCGCGCGATTGGTAAATTATCAGCATCAAGTATGAGCGTGCTAATTAATGGTGAATCAGGAACAGGTAAAGAGCTTGTTGCCAGTGCCCTACACAATCATAGTCCGCGTAAAGAAAACCAATTTATCGCTTTAAATATGGCTGCCATTCCAAAAGAGTTAGTAGAATCAGAATTGTTTGGCCATGAAAAAGGCGCGTTTACAGGGGCCGACAGTATTCGTAAAGGTCGTTTTGAACAAGCTAATGGTGGTACCTTATTTTTAGATGAAATTGGTGACATGCCACTTGATGTACAAACGCGTTTGTTACGTGTATTAGCCGATGGTGAATTTTACCGAGTTGGTGGCCATCAAAGCATTAAAGTAGATGTGCGTATTATCGCTGCAACACACCAAAATCTCGAAGATTTAGTTAAACAAGGCAAGTTCCGTGATGACTTGTTTCATCGTCTTAACGTTGTGCGTTTACGCTTACCAGCGCTACGCGAACGTACCGAAGACATTGAACGTCTTGCACAGCACTTTTTACATAAAAGTGCCAAAGAGCTTCAAGTTGAAAGCAAAATACTAAGCCCTAAAGCCACAGAGCAACTACGCTTATTCAATTGGCCAGGTAACGTGCGCCAACTAGAAAACACCTGTCGCTGGTTAACAGTAATGGCTCCGGGTGAGCTTATCAGCGAACAAGATTTACCGCCCGAAATAGTTGCCGCAGCTCCAGTGGAACAGGAAGGTGATTGGCTGGATGCATTTCAGCAATGGCTCAACCTTGAGCTTAAACAAGGTAAAGAAAATATCTGGCCGGCTATACAAGCACAGCTAGAAACTCGCTTGATTAAAACAGCATTAGCCAATTGTGCGGGGCACAAGCAAGACGCCGCGGTGAAAATTGGTTGGGGCCGCAATACATTGACCCGTAAGTTAAAAGAGCGCAATATTAGCTAATTTATCGCCATAAAATGTGAATCAATGAAGTTAATCGAACACATACCACTCATTAAACAAATGGAAATAATTAACAGATTGTCGTTCTTTAGAGAGTTTACTCTTAGTGAACGACAAGTGTTATTAGAGTCATTCAGTCATTTATATTTGGTTAAACAAGGCCGTGCTGTTTTCAAGCAGTACGACAATGACAAGCGTTTGTATATTGTTCTAAGTGGTTCACTGATGGTGTTCAAGCAAAGTCATTTACATGAGCTTGGCATTATTGACCCAGGTGAGTTTATCGGTGAAGGTGCTTTTATTAACAATCGGGAACATAGCACAAGCGCCCGTGCTAGAGTAGATACTATTTTATTAGCTATCGCCCCCGAAGCACTCACCCGCTTGCCCAATGTGATCCGCGAGAAAATTAAAGATCGCATAATCGAAGGCATGAGTGAGCGTATTGTGAAATTGAGTAATTATCTCGAATCACGTAGCTAATCCATATACACAACTTGCAATGAACAATTAAGCCAACCTGGTTTATTTACACGTGCTGTGTAACGGTAGGTATCTGATGGTTTCATACCAAATGGGGTACTCACTTCTGGCGTTAAATGGCTGTAACTTTGCGAATAGTTTTTATAATAAATGACTAAATAGCCGTATAAGTAATCCCAGTCCAATGAGACTCGTCTACCACTCGCTAGGTTAAACTCGGCCTGTTTATCACTAAATTTGACCGCAAGGCCGTTAAACTCATCCTCAACGCAACCCGTTGTTATTACTCGAGCCGGCATAGTGAAACTAGTTGAGCCATTTTTTGCTCGTAAGTAAAAGCCTATATTGCCTTGATTGTAAAAGTGATTAGCCTCTGTGGTGTACTTAATTTCAGCTTGATAACCCAGCCCCTGCATAATTTCTGCAAGTTGCTCGGTTTCATGAGTGAGAATTTTATCGCTCGATAACATTAAGGTTGCATCAGCAAAGTCTCTTGGAATAGGGAGCTTTGTGTATTCGTAGGGTAAGCTTTGCTCATTTAAAGCATGCTCTAATGTGTGCAACTGTTGTTGATCAAGATTTTCTGTGTATACGTAGACTGTTGGTTGCTGACAACCTGCCAAAATTAAAAATATGGCTGCTGAAATTATCCTTTTCATTTTCTTTCTCGCTTTAGATTACAAATGTAGTCTAAAGCGAGAAAAACAATAAATCAATTAATTCAGGTGCTTTTTCAGCCAATTATTAACACTTTGCCGAGTGTAGAGAATATCTTTAAATAAGCGGTGGGTTTGATGCTGAAGCAGTTTTTCTTTATTTGCTTCACCTGAAGTCAATTGGCTATGGTTATCATTAAAGCGAGAAATTAATGCAAATCCCTGTTCTGACTTTTCAGGCTGCGACTTTATAGCTTGAGTTAGCAAAGCTCGCACATCATCTGCCGCTAGCAATGATGAATCTTGTAATCCCATTAACTCTTTTCTTAGCGCTGATCTTACGCCCATTACTACTACTCCAGAACGAATCTAAAAATATTAAACGGATAAGCAATTAGCAATTTGTACACCAATTTCATACGCGCGCAGTGTAGCCAGCAAATACTGCAGTTTTTTTACTGTTTTTAAAAATCTCAGATTATTTATTGCTGTAAATTTTAACCGCTTGAAGAGTTTGAAAATTTAATCTTGGTTCAATTGAGTGCTAGGCTTTATAATGGCTGCGACTGAATTAAGAGAGACCAACATGAACGAAGATTTCATCGAAATTGAACTAGAAGAAGAGCCAATAGAGCTATGTAACTTGCTAAAAGTGCTCGACCTAGTCGAAACAGGTGGCCAAGCAAAAGCCTTAATTGGTGAAGGTTATGTTGGGGTTAACTATGAAATTTGTACAATAAAGCGGAAAAAATTATACAGTGGTGACGTGCTTGCTTTTGATGGTGAGTTGTTCCAGCTTACATTAAGCGAAGATGCAACACCAAATCCTCGTCCACCAGAATCAGTACAAAAAGCACAACCACAAAGCTCTGAAGAAGCACCAAAAAAATCAAAACGTAAACGCACTAAAAAACCAAAAGTAGACGAAAAAACCGGCCGCCGCCCTATCTCTTTTGGTTAACTAAATCTTGCTTAGTTAGCATAAATCACCTTTAATTGAATGTGATAATAACAACAATAAAAGGTGATTTATGACCCCTCCTGCTTGGCTTAAACCACTTGCTTGGGCTGCACTTGTTTGGAATCTGTTAGGTGTTTTTGCGTTTATCATGCAACAGTTAATGACTCCTGAAATGATTGCTTTACTACCCGAGAATCAACAAGACGCATACCGCAACATCCCCCTTTGGTCTACTGCAGCCTTTGCTGTAGCGGTGTTTTCAGCATGCCTTGGCAGTATTATGCTAATTGTTCGAAAAGCCCTAGCCAGAGAGTTTTTTTTAGTGTCATTTATCGCTGTGTTAGTACAGCAATATTATAACTTTGTAGTGATCGATAGCCTTGCTATGTTTGGCAGTAGTGCACTGGCAATGCCATTTTGCGTTATTGTGATTGGCTTAGTCTTACTTTTGATTAGTAATAAAGGTAAGCAAGAAAGCTGGCTTAATTGACACACTTATTCATGAAAACTATTTTAAATATCTACACTTTAATCTGCCCTTTACACTTGAAATAAATCACATAGGCATCAACTATATTTAAGTAGCATATTTTTTCATCAGCAGAAAAATTTACCAGCTGGTATTAAGTTTGCAATAGCAATGTGTCTATTTCAAAAGGAAACACAAAAGCGAGCTTTGCTTGCTCAAACCACAGGGGCAAATAATGAATAATAGTTTTGATACCCAAAAACAGCTTACAATTAATGGTGAACAATACCATATTCACTCTTTACAAGGTTTAGGCGACAAAGCCAAACGTCTACCATTTTCGTTAAAAATATTACTCGAAAACCTGTTGCGCAATGAAGATGGCGTCAACATTAAAAAGCAAGACATTGAAGCCTTACTCAACTGGGACCCACAAGCTAAACCATCTGCTGAAGTTGCCTTTACACCTGCACGCGTAGTAATGCAAGACTTCACAGGGGTTCCTGCAATTGTTGACTTAGCGGCGATGCGCGATGCCATGGAAAAACTCGGTGGTGATCCTGCAAAGATAAATCCACTGTCACCTGCTGAGCTGGTTATTGACCACTCAGTGCAAGTCGATGGCTACGGTGAAGATGGCTCATTTGATCTAAATGCGAAGCTTGAATATGAGCGCAACAAAGAACGTTACGAATTTTTACGTTGGGGCCAAACCGCTTTTGATAACCTAAAAGTTGTGCCACCAGCAACCGGTATCGTTCACCAAGTTAATTTAGAATATTTAGCCCGCGTGGTATTTAACGATAGTAAAAACGGTAAATCACTCGCTTACCCAGATACCCTCGTTGGTACTGACTCACATACGACTATGATCAATGGTCTTGGGGTACTTGGTTGGGGCGTAGGTGGTATCGAAGCCGAAGCCGCAATGCTTGGCCAACCAATCAGCTTACTTATTCCTCAAGTTATTGGCTTTAAGCTCAATGGTCGCCTGCCTGAAGGTACAACTGCAACCGACCTTGTGCTAACCGTGACAGAAATGCTACGTAAACATGGTGTGGTTGGAAAATTTGTTGAATTTTATGGTGATGGTCTTGCTGATTTACCACTTGCTGACCGCGCGACAATCGCCAATATGGCGCCTGAGTATGGTGCAACTTGCGGTATTTTCCCGATTGACGACGAAACTATTAACTACCTACGTTTAACTAACCGTGATGAGGAGCAACTTAAGCTTATTGAGGACTATGCTAAGCACCAAGGCTTATGGCGTAACCCTGGCGATGAAGCTCACTACACAGATACGCTTGAATTATCACTTGATGATGTCGTGCCAAGCCTTGCAGGTCCTAAACGCCCGCAAGATAGAATCGCCCTTGATAAAGCTGGTAGCATTATCGGTGAACACCTTCGTGGCTTTCAAGAAGAGCGCATGCAACAACGTGATAAAAGCGATGTTCAAGAAGCCCGCATTGAAGATGAAGGTCCAACAACTAACCCAGATGATCAGGTAAACGAAGCCCAATACATGGGTGCTGCCAAGGTTAACTTTAAAGGCGAGGAGTTTGAGCTTAAAGACGGCGCTTGTGTGATTGCTGCAATCACAAGTTGTACAAACACCTCAAACCCAAGTGTAATTCTAGCTGCTGGATTAGTTGCGAAGAAAGCAAAACAATTAGGCTTAAAGGTTAAACCTTGGGTTAAAACTTCACTCGCTCCAGGCTCACAAGTGGTGACTGATTACTTGAAAAAAGCCGACTTAATGGATGATTTAGATGCGTTAGGCTTTAACCTTGTCGGTTATGGTTGTACAACCTGTATCGGTAACTCAGGCCCGCTGGCCGATGAGATCAGTGAAGCAATTCAAAAGCATAAACTGGTCGTAAGCTCTATTTTATCGGGTAACCGTAACTTTGAAGGTCGTATACACCAAGATGTGAAAATGAACTTCTTAGCCTCACCGCCACTCGTTGTTGCTTACGCTATTGCAGGTCGCACAGATATTGATGTATATAACGAGCCATTAGCGCAAGATCCGAATGGTAATGACATTTACCTGAAAAATATCTGGCCAAGTGTTAGCGAAGTTAACGACCTTGTCCGTGAAACAGTGACTAAAGAAATGTTCGCATCAAGCTATGGCAATGTGTATCAAGGCGATGATCGTTGGCAGAAAATTCAAATTCCTGATGGCAAACTATATGATTGGGATGATGCGTCAACCTACATCAAAAAAGCGCCATTCTTTGATGGTATGGAAATTGAGCCTCCAGGAATTCCAAGCATTAGTGGTGCACGCTGTTTAGCAAAATTAGGTGACTCAGTTACAACCGACCACATTTCGCCAGCAGGTGCGATTAAAGCTGATGCTCCTGCAGGTCTTTACTTACAAGATCACGGTGTACAAAAAGCACAATTTAACTCTTATGGATCACGCCGTGGTAATCACGAAGTGATGATGCGCGGTACCTTTGCTAATGTGCGTTTACGCAACCTACTAGCGCCGGGCACTGAAGGCGGTGTTACCCGTATACAACCAAGTGATGAACTTGCCAGTATTTATGATGCAGCAATGCAGTACCAGCAAGACGGCACACCTCTGATTATTTTAGCGGGCGCAGAATATGGCACAGGTTCATCACGAGACTGGGCAGCAAAAGGCTCATTATTACTGGGTGTTAAAGCTGTTATTGCACAAAGTTATGAGCGTATTCACCGCTCTAACCTGATAGGTATGGGTGTATTACCACTGCAATTTAAAGAAGGTGAAAGCTATGAGTCTCTGGGCCTTACAGGTCAAGAGTCATTTGACTTTGAGGGCTTATACGACAAAACCAATGAAGTCAGTGTGATTGCCACTAACAGCGAAGGCAAACAAATTAGCTTTAGTGTTGATGTGCGCATAGATACTCCTAAAGAATGGGATTACTACAAACACGGCGGTATTTTACAGTATGTACTTCGTAATATGCTGGCTGAGCAATAACTGCTTTTAAGTTGACGAAGGGGCTGAATTTTCAGCCCCTTTTTTGTTTAAATCACTAACAATACCAATCCGCAATAATACTTAATCATTTTGAGGGATTAAACCTGTCGCTACCTGCGTTAAAAATTTCTGATTTAGAACAACTAAATAACGAAATTTTTGCCTTGTTACCAACGAGGTTTTATTGCCTCAAAATAGACCACTTAATTAAGCGAATTGGTATAAATTGCAGTTTAGACCAACACACTTATTTACAAAAAATGAAAAGCACATAAAAATCAGAATGTTAAAATTGGACCATAGTTTGCAAATGCTAACCAGATAACAATCACAATAATTTTGGAATCCATATGACTATTGCATCATTCAAACGCGCAATTTGCGCAACGGCCATTTCATCAAGTTTATTATTAACGGGCTGTGTTATTCATGTCTCTCCGGGTCAAATCGCAGAACAAAAACAACAAGACTTAAGCATTTCTGCTGCCAATATAAGCGAGTTAAAAATTGATGCCGAAGCAGGCTCATTGATCATCAAAGGCGACAGCAATACAAAAGATATCACCGTAAATGCCAATATCTATGCCGCAAAAGGCGATGAAACCTATACACTAACCCTCGAAAAGCACGGCGACACGGCTGAGCTTATCAGCAAGCTCAATAATGGTAGCTTGTCGTTTTACAGTGGCTCATCCCCTCATATTGATTTAATTGTCTCTGTGCCTAGCAACCTCAAACTAGAGATCGATGATGACTCAGGTGATATCGTGATACGTGCGATGCAAAACGATATCAGCATTGATGATGATTCTGGCTCAATCATTATTGAACAAGGCAGAAATATCAACATAGATGATGACTCCGGCGATATTCGCATTAGCAATGTCAGCGGCAATATCAGCATTGAAGACGACTCTGGCTCAATCATGATTGACCAAGGTCAAGGGCGTATTGATATTGAAGATGACTCTGGTGATATCCGCATCGAAAACAGCCAAGGCCCTGCACGTATTATTGATGAATCAGGTAGTATCAGCGTTAAAACATTGGCTGGTGCGCTTACTATCGAAGATGGCTCTGGTGATATAGATGTAAGACAAATCAAAGGGCTGGTTACCATTACCGATGGCTCTGGCAGCATTTATGTTGATGACACACTTGGCCTGACAATTATCGAAGCGGGTTCAGGTGATTTAAGTATCGATAACATCAACGGCCCAGTAAAATTGGACAAATAACCGACAATTGCTTGATTTAGAACAACCCTATTAATTACAACAGCACCTACACTTTAATTATGGCTAAAGTGAGGTGCTTGTATGACTGAACAAACCATCATTCGAATCTTAAAAACCTTTATCATTTTAGGTATTTGCCTAATTATATTGGGGCACTCTTTATTAGCCGGTAATTACTTAAGTGATAGCATGGGTATACATGGCATTATGATCAGCGCAGCGTGTATTGCTGTTGGTGTGCTATTCTCACTACCCACCAAAATTTATCTCACTATTTTACTGATGAAAATGGAAAGCGACCTCACAGCGCAAAACAAACAAAGTTAATTTCCACCTTGCTTTTTGAGCTGCTGTTCAAGTTGCTTGTTACGTTGCTCCATAAGCTGTTTTGCTTGCTCAGCGTCTTGCATCATTTTTTGTACGTTTTTAGGGTCGTATACCCCAAGCGTTGAAGGTGTTTCGTCAGCTTTAACTGTTGCTGCTTGCTTCTCATCTGCTTGAAATGTCTCTGCAGGTAACACAGTTATATCGTTCGGATCTAAACTTACCGCGATACTAAAATAATTAGGATGGGGTGTATCAGCATAGTGCCACTGCCCTTGTTCATCTTGCCATTTATAAACAACAACAGGTGCATTTGCGTCTTTGCTCAAGCTCAACTTCTCAGTGAGCTTTTTAGCTTGGCTAGTAAGCGTATCGGCTCCTTGCGAAGCAAAATCACTCACATCATCACTGACTTTTTCTGAATAACGCTCAAACATGCCCAGCTCTAGGTAAGGTTTACCGTCTGGCTTTTTAATGTAAAACAGCAGCGCAACACTGGTTAAGAGCAGCATCACAGCAAAATAACAAAAGCGTTTCATAATTCCATTTACACATTATTGGTAGTTACTCACAATCTTAGCAAATTCCCCCGATGATTTAAGACCTTTCATAAAGTCATTAAATTTTTCGCTCATGCGCTTACCTTTTTCATTATAAATGAACTGTAGTTGCATCGGCGCTTTGCCCACGTTGTAGTCACTAACAGTAAACTTTTTAAAGGCATCATTTTGTGCGGCATACCATTGCAAGGTATTTTTTGCGATGACGGCAACACGTTGATTTTGTTTTTGATCAAGTAAAGCATTCAACATGTCTAATTCAGAATAGAAGTCTTCTCGGTGTACTTTTCCTGAAGCAAACAAAGCTTCAAATTGCGGATAGGTATAGCCAAATCGCGTCAGTACAGCAAAACCATTCAGTTTATCAAGTGGAGGGATATGACAACCATTTGGCATCACCAGCACGTCTTCGACAACTGCAATCATATCACTCCAATAATAGTGATTTTCGCCTCTGTACCACTGCTCAGACTCCAACCTCACATCAACCTTTCCCTCATCCAGTAAATGCTGAGAGCGCACTTCAGGTACGAGAATATAACTAATTTGCACTTTGTACTTTTCAGCGAAACGTTCAAGTAGCTCATCAACTAAGCCTTTTTGTTTCTCGCTCGCAAAATGATAAGGAGGGTAATCTGTGTCATAGAGTGCAACACGCAGCGTTTCAGCTCGTACTAAAGGAGCAATAAATAATAAAAATAAAAATACAACAACACGACTCATAATTTTCTCTCACAGAATTAAGCCTGAGATTGTATATAAATAGCACAAAAAAAGCGCAACCTTGGTTACGCTTTACGAAAATTCTGATAGGAATTTAGGATTAGATACCATCACCGTCAATATGTAAGCCACATTCACGGTTTAAACCGAAGAAACGCGTCTCTTCTTCTGTCATGCCCGGTTCAAGTTTACGTGTTGTGTGAACATCGCCCATCGACACATAACCTTGCTCCCAAAGTGGGTGATAAGGTAAATCATGTTTCGTTAGATACTGATAGATGTCACGGTTGTTCCACTCAATAAGTGGATACACTTTCACAGTCCCTCGGCTGATTTCAACAATTTGCTTATCAGCTCGGCTAGATGACTGATCGCGACGCAAGCCACTAAACCAAGTACCTGCATCCAGCTCGTTTAAGGCACGAGTCATTGGCTCAACTTTATTCAGTTGATTGTACTGCTTAATGCCTTCTTCACCTTGCTCCCAAAGCTTACCAAACTTCGCTTCTTGCCACGCAGGGCTAAGCTCAGCTTTATAAACTTTAAGATTAAGCGAAAGTCGTTCGGTCATTTGCTCAATGAACTGATAGGTTTCAGGAAACAAATAACCGGTATCTGTCAGTACCACCGGAATATCTGGCTGCTGTGATGTCACTAAGTGCAACATCACCGCCGCTTGAATACCAAAACTCGACGACAAAAAGTGCGTGCTTGGTAAGTTTTCAAGTGCCCAAGCAACACGCTCTTCAGCGCTTTTATCAGCCAGAAGACCATTTATATCAGCCAGCATGGCTGTTTGGTTTTCTTTGCTCATCGTTAAGATGTTTTTAAATTCACTCATGGTTAATTCCAAACCTTAAAGCGGTGTCGCTTATAAAATTATGCGTGAAAATCAGTTACTGAAACTTTAACTTCAGCAACAATGCCTTTGCGAATTACAAAATCACCAAAACACTCGCCTTCATTACGCTCACTTGCCCATTGGCCAATTAGCTTATCGAATGCGTCTAGGTATACGTCTTCGCCAACATTTTCTAAATACAGTTTTGGAATACGCGTGCCTTCACGGTTACCACCTAAGTACACGTTGTATTTTCCTGGACCTTTACCAACCAGACCCGCTTCTGCCAACATTGCACGGCCACAGCCATTCGGACAACCCACAACACGCATAATGATGTTGTCATCGCCAATACCATGTTTCGCTAATAGCGCTTCTGTTTTCTCAATTAAGCTTGGTAAATAACGCTCAGCTTCTGCCATCGCTAACGGACACGTTGGTAATGCCACACACGCCATTGAGTTTTTACGCTGCTCTGTATGGCTGTCATCAATCAGGCCATGGTTACGAGCGATCTCTTCGATTACCGCTTTTTGATCAGCCGGAACACCTGCGATGATCAAGTTTTGGTTTGCCGTCATGCGGAAATCACCTTGGTGAATTTCAGCAATTTTACGACAGCCTGTTTTTAGCGGTTTATCTGGGTAATCTAAAATACGGCCACTTTGAATAAACAGCGTTAAGTGGTGCTTACCATCAATACCTTCAACCCAACCGATACGGTCACCACGGTGAGTGAACTCATACGGGCGGCTCTGTTCAAATTTAACACCGGCACGTTTTTCAACTTCAGCTTTAAATACATCAGAACCTACACGGTCAAGTGTGTACTTAGTTTTTGCATTTTTACGGTTTGAGCGGTTACCCCAATCACGTTGTACAGACACCACGTGTTCAGCAATTTTCAAGGTGTGCTCAAGTGGAATAAAACCAAAGTCATCCGCTTTACGAGGATACGTTGCTGTATCACCGTGAGTCATCGCAAGACCACCACCCACTAACACGTTAAAACCAACTAACTTGCCGTTTTCTGCAATTGCCACGAAGTTTAGGTCGTTCGCATGCACATCCACTTCATTATTCGGTGGAATTGTTACTGTGGTTTTAAACTTACGCGGTAAATAAGTTGAACCTAAAATTGGCTCTTCAGTGGTTTCACTCTTTTCACCATCTAACCAAATTTCAGCGTATGCTTTGGTTTTTGGTAATAGGTGCTCTGAGATCTTCGCAGCCCACTCGTAAGCTTCTTGGTGAAGCTCAGACTCAACAGGGTTAGTCGTACATAATACGTTTCGGTTTACATCGCCCGCCGTTGCAATTGAATCAATGCCCACGCTATTAAGCATTTGGTGCATGCCTTTAATATTTGGCTTAAGCACACCATGGAACTGGAAAGTTTGACGCGTGGTTAAACGAATACTGCCATAGCTGGTTTTCTCTTCAGCAAACTTATCAATCGCTAACCATTGCTCTGGCTTGATGATACCGCCAGGCATACGAGCACGTAGCATAACGTTATGTAACGGCTCTAATTTTTGTTTAGCGCGTTCAGGGCGAATGTCACGGTCATCTTGCTGGTACATGCCGTGGAAACGGATCAGTTGGAAGTTATCAGCAGTGAAACCACCGGTGATCTCGTCTTTTAAATCTTGCTCAATTGTGCCACGTAAAAAATTACTTTCTCTTTTCAAACGCTCGTTATCAGAAAGCTTTACGTTTTTGTCTTGTTCGCTCATGGTATTTCCTAAATTTGTTACAGTGACGGCTGTTAGCTTTAAACGTGATTAGTACACGTCTTTCTGATAGCGATTTGCGCTACGTAAATCTTTTAAATATTGCTCAGCTTGTTCATCATCTTTGCCGCTATTTTCTTTGATAATGTCTACAAGCGCCTGATGAACATCTTTCGCCATACGGTTTGCATCACCACATATATAGAAATGAGCACCCGCTTCTAACCAAGCAAATACTTCTTGGCTGTTTTTGCGAAGTTTGTCTTGAACATATACTTTTTCCGCTTGATCACGGCTAAACGCCACATCCACTTTAGTCAGTAAACCTGACTTCAAGTAACCTTGAATTTCAACTTGATATAAGAAGTCTTGAGTAAAGTGTGGGTTACCAAAGAATAACCAGTTTTTACCACTTGCTTCACGAGCATCACGCTCTTGTAAAAACGCACGGAATGGTGCAATACCCGTACCCGGACCTACCATAATAATTGGCGTTTCATCATTAGCCGGTAAACGGAAATTATCGTTATGCTCACTGAATACTTTTACTTTGCAACCTTCTTCAGCACGACGCGCTAAATAGCCAGAACACCCACCTAAGTGCTCGCTACCAAATGCATCAAACTCAACCAGACCCACAGTTAAGTGAACTTCATCTTCAACTTCAGCTTGGCTAGATGCAATCGAATATAAACGCGCTTGTAGTTTACGTAAGCAGTCTACTAAGGTTTGCGCTTCTAGTTGAGCTGGGTTTTGACGAATAATATCGAAGATTTGGCGAGGTTCGATGTACTCACGCATTGCCGCTTTATCTTCAACTAACTTTAATAATTCAGGGTTGCCAGTTGCTGTTGCATATTTTTCAACAAAACCTGGATATGACTGGGTTAACTCTAATTTTTCGATTAATGCATCACGAATACTGAGCTCTTCGTCGCCTAGTTTAACCGTGCTAGATGCATCGATTTGGGTAAGCGCAAGGACTTCATCAACAAGTGCTTCATCATTCAAGAAGTAAACGCCCAGCGAATCACCCGGTGTATAGGTGATGTCTGAACCTTCTAATGAGATTTCAATATGACGCACATCTTTAGTTGAGTCACGACCGGTAATTTTTTGCACAACACTTAGCTCTGCAGCAAATGGGTTTTGCTTGGTGTATTGGCTTGCTGCTGGCGCTGCTGCTCCAAATGGCATCGCCACAACTTGACCACCACTTGCTTGCTGCTGCGCTTTAAGATCTGGTTCAAACGCATCAAGTGCACCATCAATCCACTTAGCAGCTTCATCATCGTAATCAACATCTAGGTCAGCACGCTGGAAAATAGTTTCTGCGCCAAGCTTGTTAAAACGCTCTTCGAAATCTTTTGCTGTTTGGCAGAAGAATTCGTAGCTTGAGTCACCTAAGCCAATCACAGCCACTTTAACACCATCTAGCTTTGGTGCTTTTTTAGTCGTTAAAAATTCATGGAGGCTTTCAGCATCTTCTGGTGGCTCACCCTCACCGTAGGTTGAAACAACAACCGTGATAAACTTTTCTTTTTTCAGGGCTGTTGGTTTGTAGTCAGCCATGTTTACTAGCTTAGCCGTTAGACCGCGCGACTCTGCTTGCTCTTTTAACTTGCTCGCCACGCCTTTGGCGTTACCCGTTTGCGAGCCGTATAAAATAGTCAGTGGTGCAGCATCACCCGCAGCTGGAGCGGCAGCAACACCACCAGTTAATGCACCTGCATTTGCGTTAGCAGCTAAGTAACCACTTACCCACGCTTGCTGAATTGGATTAAGTTCAGCCACTAAGCCTTGCAGCTTTTGTACTTGCTCTTGCGATAGCGGGCTCGCCGCTGCATTTAGTTGACTTAACAACATGAATTTATTCCTCGTAACCCTGAAAAGTTAACTGCGAAACGAACTTACTACCGTCATTTCGCGAACAATTTTTTCGACTTTAAAGACTAAACAAAAATGCTTTAAAGGTTTATCTGAGCGTGAAGAATAACGGGGTCTGAGGCGATTAAAAAAGAATAGAATCTGCTTTGATATTCCATTTAGTTATTAATTTAGTATTTATCCAAAAAAAACATGTTAAAAGCAAAAATTACCCAATAAGAAACTTTTATTAATTAACATTATTGCAACATAAGCCGATTAGCCTATACTCGCTGTGTTCATTTTGAGAACAGCAAAAACTATTAAAATATAAAAAGGAAACAACGATGTCACACGGGACATGTAAAAAATACATGCTAGCCAGTAGTTTACTGTGTTTAGCGAGTTCAGCATTGGCAAATGTTAATAATGCCGACTTCGAAAACTGGTCAGCAAACACCCCTGCAAGCTGGAGCACCATAGATAGCGGTATTAGTCTTAGCGCTAATAGTAATGTGGTTTACTCAGGTAATTACTCAGCGCAAGTTGTGGTTAATACTGGCACGCAAAGTAATACCGATTTACAGCAATTAGTTGATGTAGTGGCCGGTGAAAGCTATGAGTTTTCTGCTTGGGTTTACCATACTGAAGGCGGCGTAAAAGCTCGCTTAGTGGTTGATGGCTATCAAGGTTACTCTAATTCAGCATTAACGAATCAATGGCAACAAATCAGCTATCAGTATACAGCTTCTGCGACTACCTCAATTAGTGTTGGCCTGCGCTTTTACGATGTAACAGGCTTTGATGGCAGCGAAGTGGTTTATGTTGATAACTTTGCACCAAGCACGGGCTCAACACCACCACCTTCGGGCAGCTGCGCCGATAACCAAGTATCTTTAACCCTCACTACCGATAACTATGGTGAAGAAACCAGCTGGCATATCACTAACAGCCAAGGTAGCACAGTAGCATCAGGCGGCAGCTATGCTGCAAATACTCAGTACAGTGAGCAAGCATGTTTAACTGATGGTGACTATACCTTTACTATTTTTGATAGCTATGGTGATGGCATATGCTGCTCATTCGGCAATGGCAGTTACAATCTTTCTTTAGCTCAAACAGTACTTGCCAGTGGTGCAAGCTTCCAAAGCTCGGAAGCTACGCCGTTTACTTTGGGTGATAACTCAGGCGGCGGTGACGGTGGTGGTACAACACCAACAGAGCCAACGGGATACTATGTTACAACGCAAGGCCTTAGTGGTTATGCACTGAAAACAGAGTTATACAACCTCATTAAAGATCACAACTCACAAGGCTATTCAGCTATTTGGAGTTTTTACGATGTTGCCTCACGCGATAAGTATTTTGAAAACGACAACTCTATTTTAGACCGTTATTCAGAAAACCCTGCAGGCCAAGACAGTTACAACTATGTTGCTGTGAGCGATCAATGTGGTACATACAACAGCGAAGCAGATTGCTACAACCGTGAGCATTCTTTCCCGAAAAGTTGGTTTGGCGGTACAGTTGAGCCAATGAATTCAGACGTACATCACATTTTTGCTACTGATGGTTATGTAAATTCAAAACGTAGTAACTACCCATTTGGTGAAGTTGGTAGTGCAAGCTACACCTCTAGTAACGGCAGCAAATTAGGCAGCGCTGCTAGCTCATTAAATTACTCAGGAACGGTTTTTGAACCTATTGATGAATTTAAAGGTGACTTTGCAAGAGCGTATTTCTATATGGCAACACGCTATGAAAACGTGATTGGCTCATGGCAAAACAACACAACCTACAGTAACGCTGTATTGAATGGTTCATCTGATCAGGTATTTGAGAACTGGGTCGTTGCTATGTTATTAAAATGGCATAACGAGGATCCTGTTAGCCAATTAGAGCTTGACCGTAACCAAGCAGCTTACGAACATCAAGGTAACCGCAACCCATTTGTGGATCACCCAGAATTTGTAGAAATGATTTGGTAACTTCGTTAAGCCAAGGCACTTAGTTTCGGCTAAGTGCCTTTTTATACGATACAAGATGACTTAAGCCCCACTAGCGTTTAACTGCTCGACAAGACGAATGTCATGTAACAAATGGTTATGCCTTACCGATAAAGCGTTTTCTGGCGTTGGCTTTATTTTATAGCCAAGCTGCAATAAAACCAGTGTAAATAGGGCTGCATGCTGGTAATGGCTAGGCTGTCCATTCAAATCAAACTCTTCGATTACGCTATGTGCATAACTAGAATTATTTTGTAATGACTGCCAAATACGCGTTTGTACTTGAGAAATTTGAATCGCTGACGCTTGATAGCAATTAATCTGTAAGCTTAATAAATAGTTTTCTAGTGAGTTCATAGCGTTATCCATTACAAAAAACGCTACTTTAAAATCTCAAGTTAAGTTGAGGTAAAGTGTTTTATTATTTATTACTCCATTTATTCATTATTTCTTTAAATAACTTAGCGTCTTTGTCTTCGCAGGGTCTTGGCGATCCACTTGGCACCCCAGATTTACCAAACACCGAATTGAAATTTATGCCATAACACATACCATTTAGCACCTCGATACGCTTGCTACCATCGCCACTTTGCCAAATGACGGTTGCCTTATCTGACACGGTTAGTTGTTCGGGCACTGTTACCCTGCCTGTAGGCAAATTATTATTCGTAGCTTCAACTTTCCCAAATGCTGATGCACTAGTCGCTTTATTTTCAAATTTAAGCTCTGGGATTGGCGCATACGGGTTGAGCTTTTTAAAGGGTGCTTCGGGTGTTTTTGAATTATCAGATGCTTGATTAGACTTAACGATCTCAGTGGTTGCTTCTTTGGGCTCATTAACTAAGTGCTCAACGACCTCAACATCGCTACTCTGCCCAGAACCACTATGAGAAGCTTCTTCTATTTCTGGCAAAGGCTTAGCCTCATCAGGCATTGCTTGCGACTGCTCCGGTAAAGGTTTGTCTTGGGCTTTCTGAAAACTAGGTAAGGTAGTTAAATCGACACTCACATACGCGTTGATTACTTTTGGCGGCTCTGTGGCTGCTACTGGTAGTTTCACAAACTTTCCATATTGAGCAAATAACAACAAAAGCACAGCATGTAGCGTAATCGAGATGATCCATGCTTTGTAAGTCCCTTTTAGCACCCAAACGCCTCATTTTTATTTTTAAGAGTGTTAAATGAATGAATTAGTTCATAAGAAAAAGTGGCGTTTTAGCAAGAGTAAAGTTTAAGGTTCTAGCTCAAGTCTATTCGTAGAGATGATTTGGATTCAGCATGAGTGCCATATGAGGTTTTAAAGCTGCGGGAAACTCTGCAGCAAACAAGTCTAACGCTCAACTGACGTCTCAAAGCTGATAGCTTTATTTTAAAAACAAAAAGCCCCAGCAAATGCCGGGGCTTTTTAGTAAGTAAACTTAATTAAAAATTAAGCTTGCTTTGGACGTTCAACAACGTCTACTAAAGTCCAAGACTTAGTCTTAGAAATAGGAGCACACTCACGAATAGTAACTACGTCACCAGTTTGAGCTGTGTTGTTTTCGTCATGTACGTGTAGTTTAGTCGTACGTTTGATGAATTTACCATATACTGGGTGCTTCACGTAACGTGCGATAGCAACAGTGAAAGATTTATCCATCTTGTCGCTGATTACACGGCCTTGAAGAGTACGGATTTTATCGCTCATTATTGACCTGCCTTCTGGTTAATAACTGTTTTTACACGCGCGATATCGCGACGTACTGTTCTTAGCGTGTGTGTCTGAGCTAACTGACCAGTGCTTGCTTGCATGCGCAGGTTGAACTGCTCACGAAGAAGTCCTAGAAGTTCAGCGTTTAGCTCTTCTACGCTTTTGTCTTTTAGTTCGCTAGCTTTCATTACATCACCGTCCGAGTTACGAAAGTTGTTGTGAATGGTAATTTACGCGCTGCAAGGTTAAATGCTTCACGAGCAAGCTCTTCAGAAACACCTTCCATTTCGTAAAGTACTTTACCAGGTTGAATTTCAGCAACCCAATATTCAACAGAACCTTTACCTTTACCCATACGAACTTCTAATGGCTTGTTCGTAATTGGCTTATCTGGGAATACACGGATCCAGATTTTACCTTGACGCTTTACGTGACGTGTCATAGCACGACGAGCTGCTTCGATTTGACGAGCAGTCATACGGCCACGACCAGTAGCTTTCAAACCGAAAGTACCGAAGCTTACTTTGTTACCGTTTTGCGCTAAACCGCGGTTGCGGCCTTTGTGCATTTTACGGAATTTTGTACGTTTTGGCTGTAACATTACTCGCTACCTCTACTTAGCACTTTTTTTGGCTTTCTTTGGCGCGCGTTTAGCTGGCTTCTCTTGCTCTTGTACTAGTGGTAAACCACCAATAACTTCGCCTTTGAAGATCCAAACTTTAACACCAATGATACCATAAGTGGTTAAGGCTTCAGAAGTTGCGTAGTCGATATCAGCACGTAGAGTATGTAGAGGTACACGACCTTCACGATACCATTCTGAACGTGCGATCTCAGCACCGCCAAGACGACCGCTAACTTCAACTTTGATACCTTTTGCACCAATGCGCATTGCATTTTGTACCGAACGCTTCATAGCGCGACGGAACATAACACGACGCTCTAGCTGTGACGCAATACCGTCAGCTACTAGTTGTGCATCAAGTTCAGGCTTACGAACTTCAGAAATATTGATCTGAGCCGGAACACCTGCAATCTTAGTTACTGCTTGACGTAGTTTTTCAACGTCTTCGCCTTTTTTACCGATAACAACACCAGGACGAGCTGTGTGAATTGTTACACGGATAGATTTAGCTGGACGCTCGATAACGATTTTAGACACAGAAGCCGCTTTTAATTCCTTAGTTAGGAATGCACGTACTTTGTGATCGCCAAAAAGCTGATCAGAGAAATCTTTTGAATTCGCGTACCAGGTAGAAACCCAAGGTTTAGAGATACCTAGGCGAATACCAGTAGGATGAACTTTTTGTCCCATTACTTATACTCCTAGCTATCTGAAACCACAACAGTGATGTGGCTTGTACGCTTAAGGATGCGGTCAGCGCGTCCTTTAGCACGTGGCATAATACGCTTCATTGTAGGACCATCGTCCACAAAGATCGTAGTTACACGAAGCTCATCAATGTCAGCACCTTCGTTATGCTCTGCGTTAGCAATAGCAGACTCAAGTACTTTCTTAACTAATACAGCCGCTTTTTTAGGGCTGTACGCCAGGATTTCTAGAGCGCGATCAACCGGAAGTCCGCGGATCTGATCTGCAACTAGACGTGCTTTTTGCGCCGAACCAGAGGCGAATTTATGTTTAGCTAATGCTTGCATTTATCATTCTCCTCTTAACGTTTCTTCGCTTTCTTATCCGCAGCGTGACCGCGGTAAGTGCGAGTTGGTGCAAATTCACCTAGTTTGTGACCGATCATTTCGTCTGTGATAAACACAGGAACGTGCTGACGACCATTATGGACAGCGATGGTCAATCCGATCATGTTAGGTATGATCATTGAACGACGGCTCCAAGTTTTAATTGGCTTCTTGTCACCGCTTTCCAACGCTTTCTCTACCTTCTTCAGCAAGTGTAGGTCAATAAAAGGACCTTTCTTGAGAGAACGTGGCATGGCTATTCCTCAACTATTATTTAGTACGACGACGTACGATAAATTTATCAGTACGCTTGTTCTTACGTGTCTTAGCACCTTTAGTCGGTTTACCCCATGGAGACACAGGATGACGACCACCAGATGTACGACCTTCACCACCACCGTGCGGGTGATCTACCGGGTTCATGGCAACACCACGAACTGTCGGACGGATACCACGCCAGCGATTTGCACCAGCTTTACCTAGTGAACGAAGCATATGCTCAGCATTACCTACTTCACCAAGTGTTGCGCGACAGTCAGATGGAACTTTACGAACTTCGCCAGAACGAAGACGTAGAGTTACGTATTGACCTTCACGAGCAAGGATTTGAACGTATGCACCAGCAGAACGTGCGATTTGCGCGCCTTTACCTGGTTTTAATTCTACGTTGTGAACAGTCGAACCTACAGGCATGTTGCGCATTGGTAACGTGTTACCAGGTTTGATTGGTGCATCAATACCAGACTGGATTGAATCACCCGCTTTTAAGCCTTTAGGTGCAATAATGTAACGACGCTCACCGTCTGCATATAATACAAGAGCGATGTTTGCGCTACGGTTTGGATCATACTCTAGACGCTCAACAACAGCTGGAATGCCATCTTTAGTGCGTTTAAAGTCGATTACACGGTAATGATGCTTGTGACCACCACCGATGTGACGAACCGTGATACGACCTTTGTTATTACGACCACCAGACTTAGAGTTTTTCTCTAGTAGTGGTGCGTAAGGTTTACCCTTATGTAAATCTGGGTTAACCACTTTAACCAGGTGACGACGACCCGCAGAAGTTGGTTTACACTTTTGAAGTGCCATAATTCTAACTCCCCTTATTACTCGGCGCCGCCGACAAAGTCTAGCTCGCTACCTTCTTTAAGAGTAACGTAAGCTTTCTTCCAGTCTGAACGACGACCGAAACGCATGCCAGTACGTTTTGTTTTACCCTTAACGTTTAGTGTGCGAACACCAGTTACTTCTACTTCAAAAAGCTTTTCTGCAGCAGCTTTGATTTCAGCTTTAGTTGCATTAGAAGCTACTTTGAAAACAATCGTGTTGTTCTCTTCAGCAGCGATAGTGCTTTTTTCAGAGATGTGTGGAGCAAGGATCACTTTTAAAAGACGTTCTTCACGGATCATGCTAGCGCCTCCTCAAGTTGCTTAACAGCAGCAGCTGTAATAAGTACCTTATCGAAAGCGATTAGGCTTACAGGATCGATACCAGCTACATCACGCGTGTCAACCTTGTATAGGTTACGTGCCGATAAGAAAAGATTCTCATCTACTTCTTCAGTCACGATTAGAACATCTTTAAGCTCAAGTTCTTTAAGCTTAGCAACTAGTTCTTTAGTTTTTGGTGCTTCAAGACCAAACTGTTCAACAACGATTAAACGCTCTTGACGAACTAATTCAGATAAGATGCTTTTGATCGCACCGCGGTACATTTTACGGTTTACTTTTTGGCTATGATCTTGTGGTTTAGCTGCGAAGCTAACGCCACCTGAACGCCAAATTGGGCTACGAATTGTACCAGCACGTGCACGGCCAGTACCTTTTTGAGACCATGGTTTTTTACCACCACCGCTAACTTCAGAACGTGTCTTCTGAGCACGAGTACCTTGACGAGCACCTGCTGCGTAAGCAACAACTACTTGGTGTACTAATGCTTCGTTAAACTCACGTCCAAAAGTAGCTTCAGAAACTTCAAGAGCGCCAGAAGCGTCTTTAATTGCTAATTCCATCACTAAATCTCCAGGACTTATGCTTTAACAGCTGGTTTAACGATAACGTCACCGCCGATAGCGCCAGGTACTGCACCTTTAACTAAAAGCAAGTTACGCTCAGCGTCAACGCGAACTAGTTCTAAGTTTTGAGTCGTTACACGCTCAGCACCCATGTGACCGGCCATTTTCTTACCTTTAAACACCTTACCAGGTGATTGGTTTTGACCGATTGAACCAGGAGCACGGTGAGATAGAGAGTTACCGTGAGTAGCGTCTTGCATGCTGAAGTTCCAGCGCTTAACACCACCTTGGAAACCTTTACCTTTAGAAGTACCGGTTACGTCAACTTTGTTGATTTCGTTGAATAATTCAACAGTAAGCTCAGCGCCTACTTCAAAATCGCCTTCACCACCATTTAGGCGGAATTCCCACAGACCGCGACCCGCTTCAACACCAGCTTTAGCGAAGTGACCCGCTGCTGCTTTGTTTACACGGCTTGCTTTTTTAGTGCCTGCGGTTACTTGAAGCGCGTTATAACCGTCTGTTGCGTCAGATTTGATCTGTGCAATGCGGTTAGGAGTCGCTTCGATAACTGTCACAGGGATAGATACACCATCTTCAGTGAAGATACGTGTCATACCCACTTTACGACCGACTAGACCTAATGCCATTTTCCTAAAACCTCTCTAATCTTCCGATTAACCCAGGCTGATTTGAACATCAACACCAGCAGCAAGATCTAAACGCATAAGAGCGTCAACAGTCTTGTCAGTTGGTTCTACGATGTCGATCAGACGTTTATGGGTGCGGATTTCGTACTGATCACGCGCGTCTTTGTTAACGTGCGGTGAAGTTAGTACAGTAAAACGTTCAAAGCGTGTAGGTAGTGGAATTGGACCACGTACTTGAGCGCCAGTGCGTTTCGCAGTTTCCACGATTTCCGCCGTTGATTGGTCAATCAAACGGTGGTCAAAAGCTTTTAGGCGAATACGAATGCGTTGATTTGACATTCTTAAACCTCAATATAAAGAGCATTTAAAAAGAGCATAAAAAAACGACCGAAACAATCTTACTAACTAAGATGTCGGCTGTTCTCTTATATCTACGTTGAATTCCAAATCGGAATTCCTGTTTATTAGCTTGAAATCCAAGCTTAATCTTTCCTTCCAAGTTCCCGAGGGAATTTTGAAAGCCTGCGTATTATAGTTATATTGGTGATAAATGCAACAACTTTTTAGAATTAATACACTCGACGCCTTATCAAAATGAAATTTAAATGAAATAGAACTAAATTCAGCCAAGGTATGTCTTTGCTTACTATAGTTAGGTAAAGAAACAAAAAGCCATACAATGTTGCAATGGTCAGTCCAGTTAATAATTGTTATTCTATGCCGCTTATTTTGACCGCATGTGGTCTACTGTATATTTACTAATACCAATTGGCTTAATAAAGTGAGCTGTCTTAGGCACTAAACCTAGTTGGTATAAAACTTTGGTGAGTTGATGCGTATCATTAATCGTTGTTTAAATGCTATTTCTGCTGGGATGAACCGCTTGCTAGTAAAAAGCAAAGTTCTGCCTGAGAACCCTATTGAACAATACAATCTAAACCCTGCCAATCCAACTTTTTATATTGTGAGGCTGAATGCGCGCTCTGATTTAGCGGCACTGGCGCGGGTATGTAAAAAATATGGCTTACCTGACCCAACCGAAGAGCAGTTATTAGGTAATGCCGAACTTAACCGCTTTATTGGTATTCAAAACCCACCACCGCTATTTGGTAATAAAAGCAAACCAAGTAATGCCTTGCAGCAAGGCAAACACATTATTGACCACCTAATGCAATCTGGTGAGCAAAACGTCCAAGTGATCCCGGTGACCATTTTATGGGGTCGTAACCCAGGAAAAGAAAAGCCTGGTTTAGGTACTTTGGTGTCTCATTCATTAACACCCAGCTGGTTTCGCAAGTTCTTTGTGTTGCTATTTTCTGGGCGTGATAACTTTATTCGATTTAGCCAACCACTCGACTTATCTTTATTAGTCAATGAAAAAGCCGATGTTGATGAGCTACCACATAAGTTAATACGCGTAGCTCGTGTGCACTTTCGCCGTCAAAAACTGGCTGCTACAGGGCCAAAAATGCCATCGCGTGAACAGCTTTTTAATTCGCTACTTGCATCACCAACAATAAAAAAAGCGATTCAAATAGAAGCAAAAGAAAAAAACATCAGCCAAGAGCAAGCTCGTCAAAATGCGCTGAAGCTACTTGATGAAATTGCTGCCAATTACAGCGATGCCACCATTCGTGTTGCTGACCGTGTATTAACTTGGCTGTGGAATAAACTTTATAACGGCATCGACATTAAGTTTTCAGAGCAAGTTCACGAGCTCACTGATAAAGGCCATGAAATTATTTATATGCCTTGTCACCGCTCGCACATGGATTACTTATTACTGACCTACTCTATTTATCACTTAGGTTTAGTACCACCGCATATAGCCGCTGGTATTAACTTAAACTTCTTCCCGGCAGGTGGTATTTTCCGTCGTAGTGGTGCTTTCTTTATTCGCCGCTCATTCGCGGGCAACAAGTTATATTCATCAGTATTTAAAGAGTATCTGAGCCAGTTATTTATTAAAGGCTACTCAGTGAAGTTTTACACTGAAGGTGGCCGTAGCCGTACTGGTCGTTTGTTACCACCAAAAACAGGTATGCTCGCCATGACGTTGCAAGCCATGCTTCGTGGCATAGATCGCCCTATTTCTATTGTGCCTGTATACATCGGTTATGAGCACGTAATGGAAATTAATACTTACTTAAAAGAGCTGGCCGGTAACGATAAAAAAGGTGAGTCGGTCTTGGGGATTTTTAAAGCCATTAAAAACCTGAAAAACTATGGTCGTGGTTACTTAAATTTTGGTGATCCTATTTCGATAAATCAATACCTTAATGAACAGCAACCTGATTGGCGCGAGTCTATTCACCCAACCGATGTACAAAAGCCACAATGGCTTGGACCGCAGGTAGCGAATCTTGCCGATAAAGTCATGGTTAATATTAATAGTGCCGCTGCACTCAATGCGGTGAATCTACTCGCGATGATTTTATTGGTGAATGACAAACATGCGTTAAGTAAACCTAAGTTGATTGCGCAACTTGAGTTTTATCTACATTTACAACGCAGCGCAAGTTACAGCGACAAGGTAACAACACCTAACGAAAGTGCTGAACAGCTATTAGAGCATGCACTTAAGCTTAATAAGTTTGACGTCATCAGTGATGAATTTGGCGAAATTATCGCTATTAACGACAAAGAAAAGACGCTATTCAACTACTACCGTAATAACGTATTGCACTTATTTGCTGTACCAAGCTTGCTTGCGCTGCATTTATTCAAAGCACATCAAACTACCATGGCAGATTGCCGTGCCTTGATTGCACGCTTTTACCCGCTGTTCGCTAAAGAGTGGTTCTTGCATGAGCTAGATGAAAACTACATTACTCGCGTGCTCGCAAGCTTTGTTGATCAAGACCTTATTGAAATTGAAGGTGATAATATCAAAATCACCAATAGCAACGACTGCTTAGCAAAACTCGAAATGCTTGGTCGCGCCTTAAGCTTAACGCTACAGCGTTACGCTATCGTGGTTGGTTTTATTCAAACCAGTAGCGGTATTGAGCGTGAAGAACTTGAGCACGAAAGCCAAGTGTTAGCAGAGCGTTTAGGCACGTTGCACGGCATTAAAACGCCGGAGTTCTTTGACAAAAAAGTACTTATTGGTTTTATCTCAAGCTTGCGAGAGCAAAAGCTAATTACCGAATCAGAGCAAGGCTTAACGGGTAGCAATGAGCTGTGTGAAGTGTATTTATATCTGAAGGCATTGCTGCCAGCACGAGTCTGGCAGTCAATTGACGATATAGTGCAAAGCCAAGCTCAGCACGCAAAAGATTAACGCTGACGCATGACCCCTTCTTGGATCGTTGAGGCAACCAAATTGCCTTGACGGTCAAAGAACTGACCTCGCACCAAACCACGGCCAGAGCTCGCACTTGGGCTATCAATCGAATATAAAATCCAATCGTCTAGTCTAAACGGGCGGTGAAACCACATTGCATGGTCAATCGTCGCAACCTGCATATTCGGCTGCATAAACGATACACCGTGCGGCTGTAATGCCGTTGGTAAAAACTCAAAGTCAGACGCATAAGCAAGTAAGTAATTATGAATACGCTGATCGTCAGGCATCTCACCATTGGCTTTAAACCAAATATGCTTAACGGGTTCCATTGCTTGTGGTTTAAATGGGTTATGAAAGGTCACTGGACGCATTTCAATTGGCACTTCACGAATAAACTTATTGCGAATTGGTTCAGGAATAAGTTCAGCATTCGCTTGGTAAAACTCAAGCGATGACTTTAATTCTTCAGGCTGTGGGACATCGGGCATCTGCGCTTGGTGTGATAAGCCGTCCTCTTCACCTTGAAACGAAGCAGTCATGTAAAAAATCGGCTTACCATATTGAATAGCTTTTACACGGCGGGTACTAAAGCTCTTACCATCACGAATATTTTCTACATCGTAAACGATTGGTTTGCTCGCATCACCTGGACGTAAAAAATAAGAATGCAGTGAATGAACTATACGCCCTTCAGGTAATGTTTCTTTTGCTGCCGACAAGGCTTGCCCCATTACTTGGCCACCGAAAACAGCTCTAAACCCTAAATCTTGGCTTTGCCCGCGATACAAGCCTTGCTCAATCTCTTCTAACGACATTAATGACAGTAAGTCATCTAATACTTGGCTCATTTATTTATCCTCAATCCCGACAAGCGTTTAATGATACTATAGACTAATTGGAAGTAAATCTTTGTAAGAGCACCCCATTATGGCTTATTGGCTTTTTAAAACCGAACCTGATGCATTTTCAATTGATGATTTAAAAAACGCACCTATGCAAACCTCTATGTGGGATGGCGTGCGCAATTATCAAGCGCGAAACTTTCTACGCGATGGCATTAAACAAGGCGACTTGGTAATGATTTATCATTCAAGTTGTAAACATGTAGGTGTCGCAGGAATAGCCACGGTCAGTCGTGAAGCCTATGCCGACCCAACTCAGTTTGATTTAAATAGCGATTACTACGATGCTAAAGCAACTACTGATAACCCGCGCTGGTTTGTGGTCGATGTTACTTATAAATCTCACCTTAAAAAGCTTGTTAGCCTACAAGCAATTAAAGCCAATGAGTCCATTACCGAAATAGCCCTTAAAAAAGGCGGTCGATTATCTGTAATGCCAGTAACTGAACATGATTGGCAACAGATTATAGCTATGAGCGAAACATAACACATTAAAAAGGCGTGCATTTTTAATGAGTAGTGATTTTTGCTATAATTCTGTCCCTTTATTTTAGAGGTATCTTGGGGGATGTATGAAATTATTATATTGGTTAGATGAGTGGACCCATCTCCCACATGAGCAACAACAAAGCCGAGTCCCATTTACCGGTGGTGACTTACTCGGTGATGTATATGTGAAGTACCATATCATCGATGCCAATAAGCCTCTGCTATTCACCTTCTCACCAGCGGGAACCAACTACCAAGAACATGATCTCACAGATGATTTTTCGCCTTGGGCCTATAAACTTGCGAAAAAACAAGATGTGAATGTAATTGCCTTCCAACATTTAGGCATTAGTAACTGGTTTAGACACCGCAACCTATTGTTTTTTATTGAGCAGTTAGCACCATTGATTGGCGGATTTAAAGAACGATTAGGATATGGCTTGAGTCGTGGTGGCTTTGCTGTTGGCGCATTTGCCAATCTATTAAAGCTTGATAAAGTCTTGTTATTTCATCCTGTCAGCACAAAAAATAAAAACAAAGCCCCATGGGATGACCGCTCAAGCACAGATATCGCACAAAAATTTGACTGGAACGGTGATTATCACGATTTAGACCTAGGTCATGCTAAAGGCTATATCATCTACGATCCAACCAATCGTATCGACCGAGCTCATGCTAAACGCTACCCACAACTCACCCATTTACGGGTGTTCGGTATGGGCCACAGCGTTCATGCTACGTACTTGAATAAATTTGGTTTTTATAAAGATGTTGCTGTTGATTTTATTAGCCACCAGCAAGTCGATATTGCTCAATTTCGACAGCAGACAAAAACGTTACGTTTTAAAGAAGACTATTATCGTCGGCTCAATAAAGCCAACAACGGTTCGGCACACCGCCTAGCCTTACTTAGTAAGGCGCACACAATTTTGACTGAAGAAAAAGCAGAGCATATTCAAGAGCAAAATGGCACAATTGATGTTCAGCCGCTGATTGATGTCGCAATCAAGCATCAGGATGAACACCCAAACGATGCAATAAAGATTTTAGAGGTGGCGCAGCAACTTTCACCTGATGACCCATTGATAGATCATAAATTGAAACAGTTGAAGTAAGATAGTAGCTGTAAGTTAACCCTTCGTTTTTATTTTACGGTGTTTTTTGACCCGCCCGTGTTTAGGGACAATAGTTAAATACATCACTAAAGCCAACCACGAAAAGAAAATGATACCAATTAACCAAGCATTCTTTTCGTGGCCTTGAGTGCGTTTACTATTGAGCACAATGACCACAGGTAAAATGTAGGCACTTAAAACAATAATTAAAAACGCAACTTCATTCATAAATACCAATTCGCTTAATTAAAAGTATTATTACGGATTGGTACTATACCAACGCTGACCAATCAACTTCGTCACTCAAAACACGCTCCGCAGCAATATAATGCAAAATATCTCCTTCACTGACTACATAGTCAAGTGGCGGATTTAAATCCATGTTTTTTGCACTTAAATTATGTGCTACACCCAGTAATATAGCATCGTGGCTGTATTTAAAGTGATGAAACAGCTTGCCAAACTCCATTGCTTGCACGCCTTTTGGAATAGGCAAACTAAACTGAGTATCACCATGAAGTGTTGATAACAACTCTTCTTGCACACGGCTCGAACCTGGATCTTGCATTGAACGCACTAAGATTTCGGCTGACTTGGCACTACTGCATTCAACATTATGACAAAGCTCATGTAGCATTTCGATTTTGGTTTCGTCAGTAAAATGCGCGCTAATATGACAATCCTTATTTACCAACTTACTTATGCGCAGTGCCGTAGTAAACGTTTGGTCATCATCTTGGCCATCAATAATAATTTTATCGGCGCGTTCAATTGCGATTCTTTGCAACTCATCTAAGTCGGTAAAGCTACTTAGGCGTGCAAAATCAACCATCGGATTTGTTAAAAATGGATGCTCCATTTGTTCAGTAACTGCCAATAGAATACGACGATCTAAGCGTTTTTGATCGGCTAGAATATAGTCAACCATCTTCTTAGTACGAGTATCGTGCCAACCAAAAATAATAATGTGATTGTTTATATGTGCGAAGCTTTTATCACCCGTCATAGCGCGCCTGATTAAATAAGTTACTGTTTGCCCTGTTTTTCCTAACAGAACGCCAAATAATGCTAAACCAAAAGGTATTTGTAGTAATGCAACAATCCAGCGGCCAAGCTCAGTACTGGCACTAAAATCGCCATAGCCAACTGTTGATGTTGTTACAACATAATAATAAACGTAGGTACTTAATGGTGTTAAAGCTTGCTCTCCTGCAAGCATAAGCAGCCACCATATAAGTAGCATATGCAAAAGCGTGGTAACCACCACAGCCTGCCAACTTACTTGATCAATATGACTGCGGATAAGTACCACTATACGATTTAATAAATAGTGCATAATCCTTGCAATTTACAGTGGTGGAAATTAACGATACGGTACTGGAATGCTTGCTCTTTGGCAACAGATTGAAATTACTAATGCATGTCGATGAAAAATAATAGTAGACTATAATATCTCTGTATTAGTTGTTTTGGGTGAAATATGTCAGGTGTTCTTGCTTCAGTTGATAAGCGTACGCAACTAGTCGGTGAAAACCGCTTAGAGCTTTTACTATTTTACCTCCACAGTCGCCACTTATTTGCTCTTAATGTTTTTAAAGTAAAAGAAGTCGTTAAACTGCCTCATATCAGCAAAATTCCTCACGCACACCCGAAAGTGTCAGGTGTAGTTGATATTCGCGGTGAGTCAATTCCTGTGATTGATTTACGTAGAGCGATTAACATGCCTGAAGCTAAACACATTGAAGATACAAACCTCGTTATCACTGAATACAATCGTACCGTACAAGGCTTTTTAATTGGCAAGGTTGATCAAATCATTAATATGACATGGTCTGATATTATGCCGCCACCAACTGCGATTGGTAAAAATCATTATCTAACAGCCTTAACGAAGGTGAAACGCGATGGCCAAGAGCAACTGGTTGAAATAATCGATGTAGAAAAAGTGCTCGCCGAAATCGTTGAGTACGAAGTACATATTTCTGAAGATATTCTTGATAAAAGTATCGTGAACGAATTTGCAGGCCGCAAAATTCTTCATGCTGATGATTCACCAACGGCTCGTAAACAAGTAAGCGATACTTTATCGCAACTCGGCATCGAAATTATTCCTGCTCGTAACGGACTCGAAGCACTCGAAATGTTAAAAGGCTGGGCTGATCAGGGCAAAGACGTCGAAAAAGAATTACTTATGGTGATCACCGATGCAGAAATGCCAGCAATGGATGGCTACCGTTTAACCCACGAAATTCGTAACGACAGCCGAATGAAGAACTTACACATCGTGCTTAACACATCACTCAGTGGTAGCTTTAACCAAGCCCTAGTTGAGAAGGTTGGTTGTAATGCCTTTTTATCTAAGTTCCAGCCAATTTTGTTAGTAGAAGAAGTGCAAGCCCGCTTAAAAGCCGTGCTAGAACAAGATGCTCAGTAATCGTTTTTAACATTTGTTTTATTAATATAAGCTAAAGCAACGACGTCGCAATTTGCCAATCATCGTTATTCATGATTTATTGGCTTTATCGATTCGACGACAACAATAAAAACTATGCTAAATCGCGTTGCCAAACCATTCACTAAACTAGTAGAGCGTTACCTACCCGACCCGTTTGTATTTGTTATATTACTCACCTTGCTGAGCTTTATCGTTGCGAGTCTCTTTACGCCGTCAACGCCCACGCAAGTGCTCGCGGCTTGGGGTGGTGGATTTTGGAACCTATTACAATTTGCCATGCAAATGCTGCTAGTACTTCTAACAGGCTACATGTTAGCGAGTACTCCAGTTATGCGCAGCATACTCAATAAACTTGCGACATTAGCAAATACTCCAGCCAAAGCAATTATACTCGTGACGCTCGTTTCTTTATTAGCGAGCTGGCTAAACTGGGGCTTTGGCTTAGTCATAGGCGCTTTGTTCGCCAAAGCAATTGCAAAACAAACCCGCGTTGATTACCGATTATTGGTTGCCAGTGCATATTCAGGCTTTATTGTTTGGCATGGCGGCTTAGCCGGTTCAGTGCCGCTGACAATCGCGACCGACGGCCACTTTGCAGAGCAAAGTATTGGTGTAATAGGCACCGAAAACACGATCTTTTCGGCATTTAATATCGCTATTGTTGTGGGCTTATTTATTATCATGCCGATTGTAAATCGCTATATGTTGCCAAGCGAGACAGACAGCGTCTATGTTGACCCCGCAAAGCTTGATGATGAAACTAAGCAAACAGCAACACCTACCCGCCCTGCCGAAGTCATAGAGCATAGTCGTTTATTAGGAATGGGGATAGGGGCCGTTGGCCTTGGCTATTTATTCTATTATTTTGTGCTAAGCGGAGGCGGCTTAAATTTAAATAGCGTGATCGCGATTTTCTTATTTAGCGCAATTTTAATGCATCAAACACCTCATAATTTACTCCGAAGCTTACAGCAAGCAATCCCCAGTGGCGCTGGTATTGTGATTCAATTTCCGTTTTATGCTGGGATCATGGCCATTATGGTAAAAACGGGACTTGCTCAACAAATCTCTGAAGGATTTATTGCCATTGCAACAGCCGAAACGCTGCCTTTTTTGAGTTTTTTAAGTGCCGGGTTTGTGAATATCTTTGTGCCATCAGGCGGCGGCCAATGGGCAGTGCAAGCGCCAATTGTCATTCCTGCAGCACAAACACTTGGCGCTGATATGCCACGTGTTGCTATGGCTGTCGCATGGGGCGATGCCTGGACTAACCTAATTCAGCCGTTCTGGGCACTCCCTGTTCTCGCCATTGCAGGCTTAAAAGCAAAAGACATCATGGGCTTTTGCCTTGTGCAGCTGATCATCACCGGCGTGTTTATATCGTTAATGCTGAGCTTTTATCCTTAGTACGAATGCAAAAGCACTGAGTTTTAGCCCACTCAGTGCTTAATATGCAATTCTTAGCTCGATAAAATCTTCATTGGCAAGCTAAGGATTGCGCTTTCTGAATCAGCAAAATGCATCATCACCGCAACGTGGCCTGCAACAACCAATGCGTACATGACCGCTGAAAAACCTTGCCCGTAAGTATCAAGAGGGATTAAGTGTGAATAATGACGACCACGCCATTCAAATGCAATTTCAAGCGCGCCAACAAACAAGAAGAACACGAGGAGCATTAAACCGAAGGTATAGCTCAGCCATAAACCAAATAACACGCCTAATAAGCACACGCTTAAGCCGACCCAAGAACGCATAGAAAAACTAATGCTTTTTAGTACATGACCGCCATCTAAGGGCAAAATAGGTAACAAGTTAAATAGGTTTAATAGTGCACTGAGTACTGCCACACCGGCGAATATTTCCATTTCAGTGGCGTAGTAAAGCACCACTCCGAGTACTGAGGTAATTAAGCCAAATGCAGGCCCCATTAGAGAGATCACCACGTCTTGCCAACGGGTGGTAATTTTATCGTCGGAAACGGCCAAGCCACCGACAAACGGAATAAGATAAATACCTTTAGTTTTAATGCCAAAATATTTCATAGCGCGCACATGACCATATTCATGCACAACCAAGCAAGCAATTAACATCAAAGCAAATTCAATAGAAAAAAGCCATGCGTAACCTGCAACTGATGCACCCGCTAAAGCAGCTTTCACTACTTTTGCACTTTTAAATAATTTAAAGCCCAGTGCTAGCAGGCCAATGATGCCGCGTTTTGGTTCAGCGTCTTCTACCGCAGGAAGTGCAAGTTCACTAACTAATTGCTGATTAACATAAATAGCTAAGCTTTTTTCATGCACTTTGCTGGTATCTAAGCTAATTATTTGTCCTTGAAAATCAAATTCATACTTATTCTGAGTCGGGTTATCAAATGCAATAGCTTGCTGTTGATGGAATAACTGTATTAATTGCGAGCCGTGTAAATGCAAAGTGAAGGTTTCATTTGCTAAGCTCAACTGAAGTCTTGCCATAATCTGTAAAAATACTAGATAAGAGTGCGGCTATTATACGTAGGACAAAATAAATTACGAGGGAGAAGCTTCTACGATTTAAATTACTCTGTCCAGCACACAAACAACCAAAAAACATGACTAACTAATATTTATCTACTACTTTTAAGTATAGTGTTCTCGTTCAAGGAGTGAATATAGTGAAGTCAAATAGGCATATTCTCGTAGTCGATGACTCCAAAGCGATCCTTATTGTTATGCAGGCTATTTTGAATGAGCTGGAAATTAGCCATGTCACTACTTGCCTAAGTGCAGAAGAAGCTCTAGAAAAAGTAAAAAAAGCGCCTCACTTCTTTGATGCTATCTTTACTGATCTAAAAATGCCCGATATGGATGGTATGGAATTGATCCGTCATTTAGGCGCAATGAAATACCATGGTGCTATTGCGATCATTTCTGAAATGGATCCCAAAGTAATTGATTTAGCAGCTGATATTGCCCGTAAAAATAATGCCCATCTGATTGGTAATATATCTAAACCCGTGCAGTTGAATCAGGTTTATTTGTTGCTGCAAAAGCTTGAGCATTTTTCATTTCACGTAGAGCGGACAAAATCCCCTATTTCTGAGTCGCTGTTACTTCATGCGATTAGTCACAACGAAATAATTCCATTTTACCAACCCAAAATTAACCGCCACGATAACCGTGTCGAAAGTATTGAGGTATTAGCGCGAATAAATACAAGTAAAGAAGAGGAAATAATTCTACCTGAGCGATTTATTTGTGTTGCCGAGGATTTAGATTTAATTAACCTTATTACCTTTCAGCTCTTTGAAAAAGCGACCAACGACTTTGCTGAAATCAAAGAACATTTTCATCCTAACCTAAAACTGGCTTTTAATTTATCGCCTTCGCAACTCGAAGACTTAAGCTGCCCAGATAAATTGGCACTAATATTACATTTAAATAACCTCACCCCAGGTGAAGTTATTTTAGAAATAACCGAGCAATACGCCTTACGCACCGCAGCACAGTTAGAATCACTAAACAGATTAAGAATGCGAGGATTTGGTATTTCTCTTGATGACTTTGGCACCGGCTTTACCAACATACAACAATTGAAAACCTTACCATTTACCGAGATTAAAATAGATAAAACGCTGATCAGTAATATTGAAACTGACCAATTTTCTCAAGTCATTGTCAGTAGTCTTGTGAATATTGCTATTCAAGAAGATTTATTTATTGTCGCCGAGGGGATCGAGCGAGTAGAAGAACTCGAATACTTAGACCGCTATAAAGAATTTATCTTAATGCAAGGCTTTTTGTTATGCCGCCCGAAAGCCAAAGAAGATTTTTTAAATTGGTCAATCTCATGGCGGCAAATGGTCAAAACAGCGACCGGGCAGCGTCGCTAAGGCTCCCGCTTGTCATCACTAACAATGGTATTACTTCGTGCTAAGCGCTGTCGCCAACGCTGCTTAGCCACTTTTTGCATATTTGCAGATTGGTCATGTTCATCAACAATCTCCAGCCCCATCAGCGCCTCAATTAAATCTTCTAAGGTCACAATCCCTTGAACATCTCCGTACTCATCAACCACTAAACAAATATGGGTTCGCCCTGACAATAAGGTTTCAAGTAGCGTTGGCACATGCAGGGTCTCTGGCACTGTATAAATTGGTTTAACCAGCTTACTTATCTTATAGTCTTCACCTAAACGATGATACGCCAGCATAATATCGTTTTTATGTACAAAGCCGATAATATCATCACCATTTTTGTCATATACCAGCACCCGAGAGAATGACGATGAGCCATGTTCAGACAAATACTGATTAACAGTTAAATCTTTATGCACTTTAAACAGCACAGTACGCGGCGTCATTATGGTATCTAGCTTAGCGTGGCGAAAACGCAGCAGACTCCTAATAATCTCAGATTCGTCGTGACCAAGTGCCCCTGACTCTGTGCCTATATCAGCCATGGCTTCAATTTCTTGGCGAATATAGTAGGCCTCATCATAATTACGCCCCAAAAAGCGCGTGAGGATATCTGCAAACCAAACGAAAGGTTTTAAAATGACCACCAACCAAATAAGGCTAATGCTGACGATAGGTGTTAGACCACGCCAATAATTTGCACCCAGTGTTTTCGGAATGATTTCAGAAAGTACAAGAACCAATAAGGTCATAATTGCCGAGGCTATTCCAACAGCAGCATCTGAAAAAACCACTGCAGCTTGTGCACCAACACCTGCAGCACCAGCTGTGTGCGCAATTGTATTAAGCGTTAAAATAGCCGCGAGTGGTTGGTCTATATTATCTTTTAGCTTAGCAACGCGTTTTGCTAATGCAGGTTGCTGCTTCCTTAGCATAGCAACATAGCTTGGCGTTATACTTAATAACACCGCTTCCATTACCGAGCATAAAAAAGAGACGGTAATAGCAACCAACATATAAACAAGTAAAAGTGTCACTGTGCATCCTCATTGTTCATCTAAGCGCCCACCATATCAACAGATAACTGGAACCTCAAACCCATCAGCATTCTAACGCAGAGCTCTTTTTGCTAGTTTTTCTGCGTGCTATATTGCTAAAACTTACCTTCAACAGGCGAAACTATGACATTTACAACCACTTGGCTGAACAAAAAAACTCAGCTAAAAACCACGCTTAGCGCACTTGTACTTTGTTCTCTAAGTTCAACAGCTATGGCAGACGCTATTGAACGTTCAGCAATTCAGTTTATTGGCCCTCTTAGCGATGATATGCAATTAAAGCCTTATCAAACCGAACATCGTGACGCTATTATTGCCAACTTAGTACCAAGCTTACAAAAAAATAACGACAATATTCGTATTTTTGGCGACGAGATAAAGTGGCAATCATTCGACAAAGTAAGCGCCCTTACATTAGGTGGCCTGCAAGCACTAAAATTTACTGCATCAACCGGGCGCTTTAGCCAAGGCTCGTTGACCCTTAAAGGCATTGAAAACGCACAGCTGTTTATCGATGGTGAAAAGCAAACAGAAAAAAATAACAGCTATGAGTTAGCTTTAAGCCAAGGCGATCACCAAATTGTTATCATCACTGAGCAAGTAGCAAACTGGAATGAAGTTGAGCTTGATTTTACTGCTAAGTCTGAACTAGATACTGTGCAATTTAGTTCTAAACAACAACATGGCTTGTCTGCAAAACAGTTATTCGATGCGCCAACGGTAAGTTATATTTCAATGGCGCCAAATGGCAATTACTTTATTACTAGCCAACGTCATTACGAAGATGCAACGGCTAATCAAGCGCAATACGTGACTGAGCTTAAAGACGCAAAAAACAATACTCTTTATCGCTTTGAGTCAGCCCAACCGAGCAATATTACTTGGAGCCCTGATAGCACAAATTTAGTGTATCTATTAAATGGTGAGCTTAAGCGTTTAAATCTAAAAACGATGCAACTTAGCGTGATTGCTAAAAACCTTTCTGGTGCAAGTGGCTTTCAATATTTTGATAACAACAGCTTAATTTTTAGCTGGTCAAAATCACCAACAGACAATGGCAAGCTCACTAAACATTATCAAGGCCTGCAAGACCGTTGGTCTTATGCTCGTACAACATCACAAATATACTTGCTTGATATCACAACAGGTCTTAGCAAAATTTTAAGCCAAGGCCCACTTAGCCATTCACTTGAAGATTTTGATGCCAAAAACGGTCATGTATTAATGAGCCGCTCAGCACAAGCAATGCAGCTATCACCACAGCCTGCAACAGAGCTTGTTGAGCTAAACCTAGCTACATCGGCTATCACGGTGCTTGGTCAATTTAATACCTTTAATCAGGCTAAATATACTGATGACGGTATTTATGTCACTGCTGGCCCAGATTTTAATAATGGCTTAGGCCGAAACCTTCCTGAAGGCATGCTGGCTAATAACTATGATGGTCAACTTTATTTACTCAGCCGCGACGGTAAAAAAGCAACCGCTTTAAGTAAAGAGTTTAACCCGGCTATCGGCCAGTTAAATGTACTAGAAAACGGTGATGCACTTATTAAAGTCACCGAGCAAGATACCGTACAACTTTATCAATACGACTTAAGCAAAAAGCGTTTCAATAAAGTAAATACAGGCTTTGATGTTGTTGAGCAATTTAGTTACTCAAACGAGCGCAATCCAAGCATTTTAGTGACTGGCACTACAGCGTCAACACCACAGCAACTTAAGCAGCTCAACTTAGGCAAGAGCCGTGCTAAAGTCGTGTGGGATTCAAAGCCAATTGGCTATGAAAATACCCAAGTAGCCTCACTTGAAGAATTTAACTTCACTAATAAAGATGGCATTGAAATAAAGGGTCGTGTTTATTTACCTCATGATTTAGATAGCAAAAAACAATACCCTGCACTGGTTTATTATTACGGTGGCACATCACCAGTAACACGTGGCTTCACAGGTCGTTACCCATTTAACTTATGGGCAGAGCACGGCTATGTTGTTTACGTAATACAACCAACAGGTGCGACTGGCTTTGGCCAAGAGTTTTCGGCTAAACATGTAAATGCATGGGGTGAGTACACAGCTAATGACATTATTGACGGCACAAAAGCCTTTTTGGATAAATATAGCTATGTAGATAGTAAGCGTGTTGGCAACTTGGGCGCGTCTTACGGTGGCTTCATGACCATGCTACTAGCAACTAAAACTGATATGTTCAGTGCATCTATAGCTCATGCGGGGATCTCAAATATCACCTCGTACTGGGGTCAAGGTTGGTGGGGTTATTTATATTCAGCTGAGGCATCAAAAAACAGCTACCCTTGGAACAACCCTACACTTTATAGCCAACATAGTCCGGTGTTTCATGCTGATAAAGTAACAACGCCGCTATTACTCCTTCATGGTGATTCAGATACCAACGTACCGGTTGGTGAAAGTCACAACATGTACACGGCATTAAAGCTACTCGGTAAAGATGTTGACCTAATCGAATACAAAGGAGCAGATCACCAAATTTTTGCGCGTGATAAACGCTTTGACTGGTGGAACACCATGCTGGCGTATTTCGATAAAAACTTAAAAGATCAGCCGCAGTGGTGGCAATATCTTTATCCTGAAAAATAGTTTAATCGCTTGGCTGAGCACTGCACGAGTGCTCAGCTTTCACCCTTTTCAACTATCGCTAAGCCATTAAATTGTAAGAAATAGTTACAAACCTCGCCATTACACTTCTCAGCCTTCGCCATACAGTGCTAACATAACAACAAATCAAGTGTGAAATTAAAGCGAATGACTATTCAAGTTTTATTGGTTGAAGACGACGAACTGCTCGTTAAACGCATTCTTAACCACTTTAAAGAAACTGAGTTTAACATTGAGATAGATTCAACAGGTGCTGATGCATTGAGCATAGTGCAATCTCGTGCAGCTTCTTCACAAGCTATTTCTTTAGCAGTTATCGACATTGTGCTACCTAAGCGCGATGGGTTATTGCTTGCCAAAGAACTAAATGCTCTGACTGATATTGGGGTCATTGTTTTATCAAGCCGAGATTCGCAAGCTGACCGTATCGCAGGCCTTGCGCAAGGGGCCGATGATTATATTTGCAAACCAGTGGATTTACTCGAGCTAGAACTTAGAATGCGCGCACTGTATAAACGCCTTAAGAGCTCTCAAACAAACGACGAAAGCGAAGAGTTTATTGAGTACGCCAACTTTAAATTACACCCTGATAATCGCACGCTGATCACACCCAGCGGCGAAGAGTCACGCCTGACTGAAGCAGAACATAAAGTTTTAATCTGCTTAATCGGTAATGCAGGTAAAGCCACATCAAGAGAAAAGATTTCCGAAGAAATTGGCCAGCCTGATTGGAGTCCAAGCGATCGTACCGTTGATGTATTAATTGGTCGCCTTCGTAAAAAGCTCAGCGATGAAAAAGATCAAAAACGCATTGTCACCGTGCGCGGTAAAGGCTACATGCTTTCAATCTAATTCGTTTTCTAGTACTGCGTTAACTGACTTATTAGTCGTTCAAACGCACGGTAATTTAGCGCTTCTTTTAATTCATTTAAGGTAATTGTTGGCTGGGCTTTTAAGTCGCTTAAAGTTCGGGCCACTTTGATAATACGATGATAAGAACGCGGTGATAGCGCCAGTTTCTCACTGGCTTTAGCCAAAAACTGCAACTCAGCTGCTCCTAGCTCACAATAGCGCGCCATTTCTCTATTACTTAACCTGGCATTCACCTTACCCTGCCGATTAAGCTGTATAGCATACGCGCGCTCTACACGCTGGCGCACTTGCTCACTGCTTTCTTCTGCTTGGGTGCTCTGCAATTGGCTACTTGTAAGCCGCGGTAACTCTATTTGCAAATCAATCCTATCGATAAATGGCCCAGACACCCGAGATAAGTATCGCAAGACTTGGTCTGGCGTCGCACGTTTATCGGTATGACTTCCTGTCGGGCTAGGATTTAATGCGGCGATTAGCTGAAACTGCGATGGGAACTCCATTTGCCTTGCCGCTCGAGATATTGTCACTACACCTGTTTCCATTGGTTCACGCAGTGAGTCGAGAACTTTACGCTCAAATTCAGGTAATTCATCTAAAAACAACACGCCATTGTGTGCCAATGATATTTCACCGGGCTTCGGATTTGACGACCCTCCCACCAGCGCTACCGCAGAGCAAGTGTGGTGTGGATTTCGAAATGGTCGCTCGCGCCAATTTGATAGATCTACCGATTGACCTATAATCGAATACAACGCTGCGGTACTAATGGCCTCTTCGTCAGACATGGTGGGCATAATCGTCGGCATACGCTGTGCGAGCATTGATTTTCCTGTACCAGGGGGGCCAAGAAAAAGTAAGTTATGTCCACCAGCGGCAGCGATTTCTAACACTCTTTTTGCACCTGGCTGCCCTTTCACATCACTTAGATCAAGTAGCGACTCTCGGTTTGGCTGCTGCTCTGGGTAGTGGATATTCAAAGGCAGAGGTTGTTGATTTAGTAAGTCGTTCCAGACATCTTGTAATGAATAAACCGCTTTTCGTGATACGCCAGAAACTAAACTAGCTAAGTTATCGTTTTCGACAGGTAAAAAGCAACAGCGCCCTTGCTCTTTAGCACCCAACACTGAAGGTAAGATAGCATTCACACCTCTTACTTCACCGTTTAAGGCAAGCTCACCATAAAATTCATAACGATGTATGTCGTTGCAGGTGATCTGTCCAGAAGCGACTAGAATCCCTACTGCTATGGCTAAGTCAAATCGCCCGCCATCTTTTGGTAAATCAGCGGGCGCAAGATTAACGGTTATACGTTGATCAGGAAAGCCAAACTGCGAGTTTTCGAGCGCGCTACGTACACGGTCTTTGGCTTCTTTTACTGAGGCCTCAGGAAGACCAACAATATGAAACGCTGGCAATCCATTACCTAAATGCACTTCAACAATCACTTCAGGAGCTTGCACGCCAACCTGAGCACGAGAAAAAATTCGGGCTAAAGACACGATCCGATATGTCCCTATAGTTCATCCATGAATACAGTTTAGTCAGGATATTTAAAAACATGCAACGTTAAATGCCACCTCATTGCAGCTAAGCGAAGCATCAGTGTCATTAACATTGCCATAATCATGGCAAGCTCAGTGACTAAACCTAGGGAAATACTTACTGTGTAAACAATACCACCGGCGATACATGTTATCGCATACAGCTCGCCTTTTAACAGCATGGGTATGTTGCCTGCTAATACATCGCGAATGACTCCGCCAAAACATGCCGTGATAACCCCCATAATAATCGAAGTCGTATCTGGCATACCGGCAAGCATTGCTTTTTGAGCCCCCATAACAGCAAAAAACGCGAGTCCAAATGCATCTGCAATCTGTAGTGCACTTAGCGAAATAGAGCGCTGTTTGTTTATTAAACGCGTAGTGATAAACACCGAGAGTAAAATAGCCCAAAAGTAGCTTTGATCATGCAGCCAAAAAACAGGAATGTCTAAAATAACGTCGCGGACTGTGCCGCCGCCAATTGCAGTAACAGTGGCTAATACGACAACACCAAAGCCATCCATCTTTTTATCATATGCCAGTAGCGTCCCTGAGACCGCAAACACGGCTACGCCAAATAAATCAAACCAATGGTAAAGTTCAGTCATGTTTGTAGCTAAAAAGTAATATTACTGACGTTGTAACATAAACCTTTCTATCTTTTAAGCGAAGATTCATTACTCGCACAAAGCCACTATCATAATAAAGAAAAGCAACTGAATACTCAGCTGCCAAAACTCAAAGGAAGGAAAGCTGAACTGTAAGAGGTTAGGATCTCAGTGATGCTTTAACCATAGCTGTTATTGAGCCATGTTTGCCCGTCAAATACTTACACAAGAGATCCTATCAAGGTACAGCCTAAAGCCATACTTTAAGATTAGTTCAGTCAGTTCTGATATGTAAGTAAATTACGACAAAAAGAATGAAAAATAAGTAAAAAACACTTATTTTACTTTTAATTATAATAATTTGTTACTAAAAACTAATACATATAAATTCAGTTGGTTGCGGGAGCTGTGAGTTTTGAGGGCGAACCGACGACCTTCGGGCTCTGAACCTGAATTTCAGGCATAAAAAAACACGCTTTCGCGTGCCTATTATATAATTTCAGTTGGTTGCGGGAGCCGGATTTGAACCGACGACCTTCGGGTTATGAGCCCGACGAGCTACCAGGCTGCTCCATCCCGCGCCTGAAATTATTAAGTTTATTTTACTTCTCACTTAATTTAAGAAGTCAGCCAATTCAAATAATTGGTTGCGGGAGCCGGATTTGAACCGACGACCTTCGGGTTATGAGCCCGACGAGCTACCAGGCTGCTCCATCCCGCGCCTGAAATTGTAGATTTATTTAAAGTTGCTTTACATGACAACTTGGCTTCCAATTCAAAGAATTGGTTGCGGGAGCCGGATTTGAACCGACGACCTTCGGGTTATGAGCCCGACGAGCTACCAGGCTGCTCCATCCCGCGCCTGTATGTTTACAGTCCCAGAAGCCGGATTTAAACCGACGACCTTCGACTTCAGGTATTAGCGAGTCCGACGAATGATTTATCATTCTGCTCTATCCCGCGCCTGTAATCTCTAAGTAACATGAGCATGTTAACGATGCCTTGTTCCGAAGAGAGCGCTATAATATAGCAATAAAATTAGAAATCAAGCGTTATAATCAAAATACGGGCTTAAGCGAACAAAAAGCACACAAAACCTCACTAAAATGCGCGCTGATGTGGACTAATCATTTTTTGCCACTCCCAATCAGGGTGCCCCATAACAATAAAATCAGGATTCTCGGTACTTTCTCGTTGATTGTAAGTTAACGGATTGAATTCAGCGTCCGTGATGCAACCACCCGCTTCTTCAACAATGACTTGCGACGCGCCTGTATCCCACTCACCTGTTGGCCCTATTCGTAAAAAACAATCAGCTTTACCTTCCGCGATAATGCATGCTTTTAATGAACAAGAACCTAATGCAACCGTCGCAAACTGGGTATTTAAATATTGGCTAACAGCTTCAATTTTTTGTCTTCGGCTTACAGCTAAGGTTAAATTATCCGGCGTTGCTACCGAAATTTGCTGATCTTGGCCATTTTCACGTTTAAACGCGCCATTTTGATAACTAGCAAAATAAGTCACTTGTTTCGCTGGCCAATGAATAACGCCAAGCACTGGGCGATTATTTTCAACTAAAGCGATATTTACTGCAAAATCACCACTTTCTAAAATAAACTCGCCAGTGCCATCCATTGGATCAAGTAACCAATAACGCTGCCAATCTTTTCTATCTGCCAGCGCTGGAATAGGTGTTTCTTCTGACATAATTGGAATATCAGGCGCTAATGCTTGTAAGCCTGCCATCAACACCTCATTCGAGGCTAAATCAGCTTTAGTAACAGGCGTATCATCTGACTTTTGCTCAGCACCTATATCATCCTGTTGATAAATGGCCATTATAGCGTCGCCAGCTTGTTCAGCTAACCGAATACACGGCTCTAAAAAATTATTCATTGCCCGCTCCCGACTCTAAGTACTTTGTTAATAATAGCAAAGCTGCGACACTTCGTGCTTCGGTAAAGTCTTCTTGTTGCAATAATGATTGCCAATCACTTATTGGCCATTTCACAACGACAAGCGGTTCAGGCTCATCACCAGGTAAGGTTTCAGGGTAGAGATCTTCGGCGTACAAAATATGCATAGTGGCATTAAAGTAACTCGGTGCCATGCTGACTTTTTTAAGTTCAGCAAAGTGCTTCGCGCCAAAACCAACTTCTTCTTTAAGCTCACGATCTGCAGCTTGCTGTGGTGTTTCGCCTGGGTCAATTAAGCCCTTTGGAAAGCCCAACTGATAATCATTGGTGCCTGCACAATACTCTCGCACTAATAGCAGTTCATTATCGGCCGTTACTGGCACAATCATCACTGCCCCTCTGCCACCGCCACGAATTCTTTCGTATTGCCTTTGCTCGTCATTAGAGAACTTCAATTCGAGAGACTCAACAGTAAATAGTCTACTTTTAGCGACAACTTCATTAGACAAAATTTGCGGTGGTGTAGGATGCTTTTTCTGTGTCATTGGCATTAATTTGCTATCATGGCAGTTATGCTCATCATAAATCTTTTAAAGTGAATTGCCTATGTTAAATTGGTCAAAAATCGATACTGTGTTGTTAGATATGGATGGCACCCTACTCGATTTGCATTTTGATAATTACTTTTGGCTAACCGTTATTCCCGAGCAATATGCGCGTAAACATAAAATCAGTTTAGACCAAGCAAAAGCTGACATTTTACATCGTTATCAACAAGTTCACGGGCAAATTAATTGGTACTGCTTAGATTACTGGCAACAGCAACTTGATTTACCGATTATGGCGTTAAAACGTGAAATTCAACATTTAATCAGAATTCGTGACGATGTTCCGCCGTTCTTAACGGAGCTGAGAAAAGCAGGCAAGCAATTGATCATGCTTACTAACGCGCACCCAGATTGTGCCATGTTAAAGTTTGAACACACGGCTATCGATAATTACTTAGATGGGGTTATCTCAACTCACCAATATGGCGTGAGTAAAGAGCATCAACCATTGTGGCAACAAGTACACCAAGAATGGCAGTTTGATAAGGAACGGACTTTATTTGTGGATGATAGCCCTGCCGTGCTAGATGCGGCAAAAGAGTTTGGTATTGGCCATATACTTGCGGTTGCCAACCCTGATAGTCAGCAACCGCATAATAAAATTAATAATTATTTAAGTGTTACTGACTTTACGACAATAATATAAACTAACTTTATTTGCATAAAAGGAATTAATATGTGCACTTTAATTAAGTCAATTTACAGAGTGATATTGGGACTCAGAGATTTCGTTGTTCATACAATATTTCCACTCTTAACTTTTGTATTTGTAATTACCTTATTTTGGCTTCTTTATGAAAAATACTCCCAATCAAGTATCCTAACTACATTTCTATCTAATTTAATTTGGGACGGTACGGAGTCCTCTCTCTCAGATATAAGCTCGGACTTTATTGCTTTCACAAGTGGAAGTGTTTCATTAATTCTTACTGTCTACGCTTTTTGTCAATACAGAAAGGCTCAAGCTGACATTAGAAAAGCTTCCCCAATCCAAACTATTAAAATTAATGATGATGGCGTTGATGATCTTAAAGTAATGCTTCCATATTATAAAAAAGCAGAGAAAGTAACTGTTTTTGCAGGGGATTTCAGCTGGATAACACAGAATGATGAAATGCTTGAAGCAATATTAGCTCTTGTAAATAAACAGGCAATTAACTTTGTGAGTTATAAGTCAGAAGAAATTGTAAGTGAGGCTATCAACAACACTTCTATATTTCAAAAAGTTAAACCTTTCATGACTTTTTCTAATCCGCAGCATTTAAAATGTTCTTTAGTTGAGCACAGCTCAGAGCAAGCTTTCTTATATAAAGTCGCTAATGCTTTTGGAGAAGTAGATAAAAACCCTTACGTATGCATCCTGTTTCCAAAGGATAACGCAAAACAGCTTTGCTATACATTAAATAACCTTTGCATACAAGCAAATGGGAGAAGCTAAATAATGAACTGGATTATTTGTGGAATGCATGGCGCAGGAAAAACCTCAGCAGCAGAAAGAATTGCTCAATCAAACTATAATGTTATATCTGTAAGCAAAGTACTTCGTAATTTAGCTGCTAATGAATACAATAAAGAGAGTATTACTGGCAAGGAGTTATTAGCATTCGGGGCTAATTATTTAGCTAAAAATGGCGAACAGGAATTAGCTAATGAGTTACTAAAAAAAACTAGTTTATCCATGAATAATATAATTGAAGGCATTCGACCACTTAAAACAGCACTCATTTTAAAGGAGCGCCTGAATGCTAAAATTGTCTTTATAAAATCATCAAGAAAAAAAAGGTACTTAAGAATAAAGGAAAGAGAAGGCTTAACATTCCAACAGTTTTTAATTAGAGAACAAAATTTCATTGAAAAAATGTCGCATGAAATAGAAGAACATGCTGATTATATTATCGATAATGAAGCTACTTTAGATGACTTTTACAAGCAGATAATTGAAATTAGAAACGAAGAAGAAAAATTAAAAAACGATTGGAAATACGCAGCAGAAATAAGAAAGAATCAAATTGAGAGTGGTTTAGATACTACATATCATAAAATTTTTTTGCCTAAGTGGCTGAGCATAATTGATCGTTTAAAGGCGACAAATGCTCTAGAAATTGGTGCCGGGACTGGGCATTTAACAAAAGAAATATCATCGAAAGTAGTAACTCTTGATGCTATTGAGCCATCATTATCAATGTATAAAATCGCAAGTCAAGTTCTAATAGGAAGTAAGGTGAAAATCTTTAATGAGAGTTCTTTTACCTTTAAAACTAAATCTATGTATGACTTAATATACTCACATATGTGCTCTCATTGTATTAAAGAGTTTCCTTCTCACATAGATAAAGTTATATCATTTTTAAGAGCAGGTGGTAGTTTTATATTCTCAATACCTCACCCATGCTTTTATCACTTATATAAGAATCATTTTAAAGATAATTTTGAATATTTAAAAGAAAGAGAAAATGATATAGAGTTTACTATCTCTAGTGACCCTAACAATATAATTGATAGAGTTACTTTTTATCACCGACCTTTAGAATATTATATCAACACTCTAACCGAAAGAGGTCTTCGTATCGCTCATATTGATGAGGTAACTCCGAATAACATGAATATAGAGCAGCATTGGGAGTTTCCTCGATACATGATAATAGAAGTAAAAAATTAGCTTTTACCTGAGCTACCAAAACCACCTTCGCCACGCTCCGTGGCATCAAACTCGCTCACGATATTAAAGCCGACTTGTACGACAGGAACAAACACTAGCTGTGCTATTCTTTCACCGACTTCAACTGTATATGCTTTATTACTACGATTCCAAAGAGAAATAAAGATTTGACCTTGGTAGTCAGAGTCAATCAGACCAACTAAATTACCCATAACCAAACCATGCTTATGCCCTGATCCTGAGCGAGGAATAATTGTGGCTGCTAGACCGTTATCTTTCATATGAACAGCAAAGCCAGATGGTATTAGCTCAACTTGCCCAGGCTCTAATACTAAGTCTTTTTCAATACATGCTCTAAGATCAATACCTGCAGAGCCTTCTGTAGCATATTCCGGTAAAGGGAAATCAGTACCTAAACGTTTATCTATAATTTTTAAATCAATATTTCTCATTTTTTCATTTCTGTGGATAACTTTATTTGCCTATATACTACAGTTAAATTTGAGTTTGATGTAGGTAAAGATGAAATTAATCCCGCAACAATCAGGTCATCTTTGCAGTTGATAAAAATAACCGAGGAAGCCCATGTTTAAATCTCTACTCATTAGTGCACTGTTTGTACTATCAAGCCAAGTTATCGCTGCAACTGCGACCAATATTGCGGAGTCAGCAGAGCAAGTTAGTCCGTTATTACCCGGCTTAACGGTGCCAAATGTTGAATTGAAAGACCAATATGGTAAAACCGTCTCGCTAGCTGAGCGCTTTAAAGAGAAAACCACCGTGCTGATTGTTTATCGTGGTGGCTGGTGCCCATATTGTTCAAAACAATTGACCAGCGTGCAAAAAATTGAGAAAGAATTAGCAAGCTTAGACGCGCAACTAATTGCCGTTTCACCAGATAGCCCTGAAAAACTCGCTGAAACAAAAATTACAGCTCCTAGCTATCAATTGCTTTCTGACGACAGCCTTACTTTGGCGCAAACGTTAGGTTTAGCATTTTATTTAGATGACAAAACAGCAAAGATTTACCGTAATAAGCTTGGAGTTAACTTTGTCTCGTTAGAGGGTGAGGCGAAAGTCGCGCTACCAGTACCCGCAGTATTCGTGATAGACACAAATGGGTTAGTTCATTTTCAATACGCTAACCCAAATTACAAAGTACGCTTAACAGAAGATTTATTACTAGCCGCTGTTAAATCAGTGAGCGAGCAATAAATTGGCAACCGATAAGCAGAACATGTTTCTGCTTATCGGCCTTGTGTAAACTCTTGCCAAGATTCAATTAAATCAACAAAGTCTTCAAAGCCGCAGCCACTGCAGAGGCCTTCTTCTTCAAGCATTAAATCATCATCTTGATAGGCAACTAGGTCTTCGTTGTCTTGATGTAATGCATGTGCTTCGAATAACGCTTCATCTTTACTTAAGATCAAATCAATTTCTTGACCTTGTAAAGTTAATGGCTCATTGCTGCTCTTAACCGCAGAGATCAACGCTTGCACCATCGCGATTTTTTCTTTACCGACTTCTTCGTTTAGCCAACGGCCTATGACGGCATGTTCAGAGGAAATTTTAATGCGTAAACCGCTAATTGGGTCGCGGATAAATTGATATTCCATGAAGGGTACTCGTAATACGTTATGTGCTAATTATACCGTTTGCAGCTAGACGTGGCGAGTTTTGCAAGGTTAAAACAACACGAGCGCCCATGCGGGCGCTCGTATTTATGCTATTTAAAATAGCTAGAGTCGCGATTTGAAGCGTGCAGCATCAATAATCGCCCATAGGTATACGATAGGCAGTAAAATAAAACCTACTGCAACATATATTAGTGCACCACTAATCACCCATGCTAAAAAGAATGCAATAGCCGCCATTAAACGACCTTGTACCAATTGTCCTAAACCAGGAAAAAAGATATTACATATTGCTGCGATTACATTACCGCCAGAACCTTGCTCTGCCATACTAACCTCTGTAGTTTTTAATGATTATACTTTTTATAAACACACTTTATGCCAACTTATTATGACTTACAAATCAAAGTGTTAAAAAGTAGCGTTATTTTGATTTTAGTTCTTTTTGCTAAAAATCGGTCAAATTCACAATTTTTATATCGTAATTTTAATGACTTGCCAAAATAGCTGTTTATAAAAACAGTATTTTATTTAGCCTTGCATAAACACCTGTTATACTCCACCCATTATAGATTGAAAAGGCGTAACGATGGACGTTTCTGAATTACTCGATGGCTTAAATGATAAACAACGGGATGCAGTCGCAGCCCCATTGCAAAACATGCTAGTACTTGCAGGTGCAGGTTCTGGTAAAACTCGAGTACTTGTTCATCGCATCGCATGGCTCATGCAAGTTGAGCAAGCTTCTGCATACAGCATCTTTGCGGTAACCTTCACTAACAAAGCCGCGAAAGAAATGCGCACCCGTGTAGAAGAAACCTTAAAAGCACCGGTTGGCGGTATGTGGATTGGCACTTTCCATGGCTTATCTCACCGCATTTTACGCGCCCATCACCGTGAAGCGAACTTGCCTGAAAGCTTTCAAATCTTAGATTCTGACGATCAACAACGTATGATCAAACGCTTGCTTAAAGCGATGAACATCGATGATAAAAAGTGGCCAGCAAAACAATTTGGTTGGTATATCAGCGCGAAAAAAGATGAAGGTCTACGTCCTAAAGACATTCAAGCCTACGATATTAATGAGCAGATGATGCTGAAAGTCTACGCTGCATATCAAGAGGCTTGTGATCGCGCAGGTTTGGTCGACTTTGCCGAAATTCTGCTACGCTGCTACGAAGTACTTAAAAACCACCCAACACTTTTACGTCACTATCAACAGCGTTTTGCTCACATGCTAGTAGACGAGTTTCAGGATACTAATACAATCCAATACGCTTGGTTAAAACTACTCGCGGGTAATACGAACAGTATTATGATTGTGGGTGATGATGACCAAAGTATCTATGGCTGGCGTGGCGCAAAAATTGAAAATATCAAACGCTTTTTAACTGACTTCGAAGCCGAAACCATTCGCCTTGAACAAAATTACCGCTCAACGGCAACCATCTTGAAAGCCTCAAATGCGCTGATCAAAAACAATGCTGAACGCATGGGCAAAAGCCTTTGGACAGACGGCAATGATGGTGAGCCTATTTCTGTTTACGCTGCGTTTAATGAATTAGACGAAGCGCGCTTTGTCAGCAGCAAACTGCGTAGCTGGCTAAATGCAGGTAATGCATTACAAGATGCCGCGATTTTATACCGTAACAATGCACAATCTCGTGTACTCGAGGAAGCAATGCTACAAGAAGGTTTAAAATACCGTATTTACGGCGGTATGCGCTTCTTCGAACGTCAAGAGATCAAAGATGCACTTTCGTATCTACGTTTAGTGGGTAACCGTCAAGATGATGCAGCTTTCGAGCGCGTTATTAACACCCCAGCCCGTGGCATAGGTGATAAAACACTAAGCCACATTCGTGATTGCGCGCGCAATGAATCATTGCCACTTTGGTATGCCGCAAAAGCAATTATCGAACAACAGCATTTATCTGGCCGAGCTGCGAGTGCCGTCACTAAATTCTTAGAGCTTGTTGAGCATATCGAAGATAAGATCAGCGATCTCACCTTAGAAGAGCAAGCGAAATGCGCCATTCAAACCTCAGGGTTAATGGCAATGTATCAAGCTGAAAAAGGTGAAAAAGGCCGTGCCCGGGTAGAAAACTTAGAAGAGCTTATTAGTGCTTGCGGTCAATATGAACTCCCTGAAGATGAAGAGTTCAGCTCGCCACTACAGGGCTTTTTGGCATATACCTCTCTAGAATCTGGCGAAGGTCAAGCTGACGAGCACGAAGACGCGGTGCAAATGATGACCCTGCACTCAGCAAAAGGCCTAGAGTTCCCGTTGGTATTTATGGTCGGTGTTGAAGAAGGCATGTTCCCATCTCAACAAAGTAATGAAGAGTCTGGCCGTTTAGAAGAAGAGCGCCGTTTATGTTATGTCGGTATGACTCGCGCCATGGAAAAACTATACATTAGCCACGCAGAAAGTCGCCGTTTATACGGACAAGAAAAATACCACAGCCCATCACGCTTTTTACGTGAAATGCCTGAAGACTGTATCGAAGAAATTCGTATTAAAACACAGGTTTCAAGACCGCCTGCAGCAGGTCGTTTTAGTCCATCAGTAACACATGCCGCATTTGAAGATAGCGGCTTTAACTTAGGTCAACGCGTCTTGCATGCCAAGTTTGGTGCAGGTACTGTACTCAATTACGAAGGTAGCGGCGCACAGTCACGTATTCAAGTGAACTTTGATGACCTAGGCAGTAAATGGCTTGTAACACAGTATGCAAGACTTCAAGCCTTATAATGAGTATTTAACAGCACTGTGCAACGAGCTGGTTATTGCAAAGCATCGCCAGCTTGTCATAGTGCAAGGAAGCGAAGCTTGGTGCTATCAGTTTGCAAACCAATTAGCGCTTAAAAATAGCTATGTTCTCAGTAGCAGCTCATTATTAGCAAATAGTGAGTTTCCAAAACATGCTCACCAAATTCTTGGTCAAGAGTTTCAACACGCAATTTTTGATGGTTTTAGCGGCTTATATGCCGATAAATTAGCCGCACTTGCAGGCACCGTAAAAGCAGGCGGTGTACTGATACTATTGCTGCCTGATGACAGTAATTGGCAAGACCCTGCACTCACAAGTATTACCTCCTATGGCCAAGTGATTCAACACAGCTTTTTTAATCAGCGTTTATTCGCCAAGCTAAAGTTGCAGCCACATTATTTTACTGAGCACTCGATTCCTGCTTATCAATCAGTTTCACCAGCAACTGCTGAGATAAATTTTCAGCAACAACAAACATGTGTTGAGCAAATTATTAAAACCGCGTCAGGACGCGCTAATCGTCCTTTTGTGATCAGTGCCGACCGAGGTCGTGGTAAGTCAGCGGCTTTAGGACTTGCAGCAGCCAATCTTCAAGATAAAAAAATCCTTATTTGTGCCACCCAAGCCAAAGCTGTACAAACAAGCTTTAAACATTTAGCTGCTGAGCTTGGTGTTAGCAAAGAGCAAAACTGTAAGCAATTAGCTAACCTTAGCTATATTGCGCCAGATATACTGCTAAATGAAAAACCTGATTGCGATCTGCTGTTTGTCGACGAAGCAGCAGCGATTCCAGTTCCACTATTATTGCAGATCCTGAAAAGCTACCCACGAATTGTATTTGCTAGCACTATGGTTGGTTATGAAGGAAATGGACGAGGTTACACGTTACGCTTTTTACATTACTTGCGCAGTCAATTTAAATCGCTAAAGACTATTACTCTGGATGAGCCAATTCGTTTTGCTAAACATGACCCCCTCGAAAATAGCCTACGCGAACTATTACTTCTCGATGCAAAGTACCTACACACAAGTAAAGAACAATCTCTCAATTTTGCACAAGTAAGCAAACAACAACTTGTTGATAATGAGCAGCTGCTAGGCCAGATAATAGCCTTACTTGCTTTGGCACATTATCAAACCAGTGTTAATGATTTACGCCAATTGCTTGATGCACCTGAATTACAATTGTTTATTTGCACTCAAGCAGATGAGCTCAAAGGCGTCTGCTTGGTTGCTCTCGAAGGTGGACTGACTAAAGCTATAGCAGACCATGTTAAAACCGGTCAGCGTCGTCCGCATGGCCATTTAATGGCACAAACACTTACTCAACTAAGCAAAGACTCACACTTTCTAACAGAGGTCTCTGCTCGGGTTGTAAGAATAGCGATATCACCCGAATGCCATCAGCAAGGAATTGGCTCAGCCTTATTAAAATACTGCGAAAGACAGTTAGATAATTGTAGCTATTTTGGGGCAAGTTTTGGTGCTAATGCATCGCTTGTTAGATTCTGGCAGCACAATGGCTTTCATGTCGTAAAACTCGGTTTTAGTCATGATAAGGCAACAGCTGAACACCCTGCTTTAGTGATAAAATCGCTTTGCAAACAAAATAGCTCATTGGTACAGCAACTCATTAATGAGTTTAAGTTAGACATATCAGTGCAATTGTTAGGGCACTTTAAAAGCTTACCTTGGCAGTTAGTTGATCAATTAGTATCGCATTTGCCAAGCACTGCTTGCCCTACTGCATTATCCACAAGAGCAGAGCGAATCATCAGTGATGATTTCAATCTTTTCAATATACAACCTTTACTGTGGCAACTAATATGGCACACACCAATTAGTCTAAAATTATTAGATGAAAATACAAAATTCATCCTTATTAGACTAGTATTACAGCAGACTTCTGTGAATAGCTTTATTTATGAAGCTAATTTTGCTGGCCGTAAAGAACTCGATTCACAGTTTATAACCGCAGTAAAAGGTTGGTATGCTCACTATAAATCACTTAACACTAAAAGTACTCAATGCCCTTTTAATAACCCTGGTGTTGATACCAACAACTAGCTTAGCGCAACATACGCAACCCCCTATAAAGTTAGGCATGTCTACCGCATTAACAGGACCTGCCAAACAAATCGGTGAGCAACTTGCGCTAGGCAGTAAAATTTACTTCGATAAAGTTAACAAAACCCAAGGGATCAATGGCCAGAATATAGATCTTATACTCGCTGACGATGGATATGAGCCAAAAAACACCGTTGTAAATACAAGGCAGTTTTTGTACACCGAAAAAATTCACGCGATTTTCGGCTCGATGGGAACACCCACTGCTCACGCCATAAAACCATTACTAGATAGGCACCGCATTCCCTTTCTAATGCCGTTTACAGGCGCTGATTTTCTGCATAATAGCTCAATGCCCAATGTGTTTAACTTACGAGCTAGCTATCAAGATGAAGCTATTGAACAGATAAACTATTTGATAAAAGAACGTAACCATCAAAAGATCGGCTTAATCATTCAAGCTGATGAATTTGGCTACATGGTTGAAAGCAACTTAATCACTGCTTTAGAAGAGTTTGGCATCAAACCTATCGAAGTAGCTCGTTTTAGAAGAAATAGTTCAGATATATCGAAAGCCTTAGAAACCCTGAAGCAAAGCGAAGTAACGGCTGTTTGTATGGTAGGAACCTACCAACCGCTAGCAGAATTTATAAATACCAGCTATGAACAAGGTTTCAAACCTGACTTTACATCCGTTTCATTTGTTTCTAGTCACGATTTATTTGCTCTTGTAAAACACCCAGCAAATATAATGGTCACAGAAGTGGTCCCCAACCCTAATAAATGTGAAAACGCCTGGTGTAATAGCTTTAAGGAAGATATCAAACCTTATAATGTGACCCCTAATCGAATTATTTTTGAAGGCTATTTGAATGCAGCAGCTTTAGTAGAAGCCGCAAAAGAATGCCCTACACCACTAAATAATCAATGCTTACTAATCCAGCTAAACAAAACCTTTGACAGAGATAGTGAGCTAGCAGCTCTGTTTAGTGACCCCGATAAAGATAAGATAAAAAAAATCTATCGCTCATACTACAAAAGTAATTAAATTTAACTACAACTAATTAGCAATAATGTTCTATGCTATAAAGACTTAACAAGGCTTTGAGGAAAATATGGATCTGATTAATTTTCGTGTCGGGCAAAAGACCATTTCATTAAAAATTCTCGATATACTTCTAACTGAACGTTATGAAGGAAATTTGACATCTTTGCCGAATGAAAATAAAAGCTTCATTGGTGTAAAAGACTACATGGATACACCCACCCCTATCTTTGATTTAGGCATCGTTTTAAACAACCAATCAACAAGTGATACAAACACTGCACTTTCAGATTTATTAGTAGAACGAGAAAAAGAGCACCTAGAGTGGCTAAATGCGCTTGAGCACAGCTTAGTAACAGGCACTCCATTCACTAAATCAACAGATCCTGATAAGTGTGAATTTGGCCGCTGGTATAACAATTTCAAAACAGATAACGAGGATTTACACAGCATTATTGTCAAGTTCGATGCACCTCATCGTGAACTACATGCTATGGCCAGAGAATTATTAGAGTTACAGAAAAGCCAACCTCAAGAAAAAGTTATTAGTGTTTTTGAAGAAAAAAAACGTCAGGTATTTAATCAACTTGTCAGATTATTTGAGTCAGCCCGAGAACAAATTATCCTTGATTACAAGCCAATTATTATCTTCACAACAAAAGATGGTATCACGCCTCATATAGGCCTGTTAGTTGACCAAGTTGAAGATAACATAAACGTAAAAAAAGAAGATATTAAACCATTAGAGCAGCTCACCTCTGTGGGTTTCGATGTTGATCCTCAGACGAAAAATATGATGCGTGGTTTAATCAAAATGAAAAATAAACATAGCCTGTTGTTAGATCCAAGCGCAATATTCCGTCCAGAACACCTTATGCGCCATGAAGCTGAAGAAACCGAAGAATACGGGCTTTTTTAGTAGCAAGGGTAAAGTTTAAAGCCTGCCGTAGGTTGGGTAGAGCGAAGCGAAACCCAACACAGAGCTATCAGCTTTCAGCCTTCAGCGATCAGCCGCGCGGTGGAGATGTTTGGTGCTGCGCCTTCCTCTAACGAAGGCTCTAGGTTCTAGGCAAAGTGTACTTGTAGGTATGGCTTTAGCCGTGAATGTGTTTGTTAAGGTCTGAATTCGGCACTGAAGTGCCTCCTACGGGGTTTTGTTGCTGAGGATGACTCTGTACAGGACAACCCCACATTTCAACTGACGGCTGAAAGCTGAAAGCTGAAAGCTGACAGCTCCAGACGCAAAAAAGCCCGACTCTTTCGAATCGGGCTTTCTCTAATTTGGAGCCTGGCGATGTCCTACTTTCACATGGCAAATGCCACACTATCATCGGCGCTGTTTCGTTTCACTACTGAGTTCGGCATGGGGTCAGGTGGGTCCAAAACGCTATTGTCACCAAGCAAA
>NZ_JAMXSK010000050.1:0-10400 GCF_024124645.1 Pseudoalteromonas sp. Ps84H-4
TACCAACCTTCGTTACATTGTCAGAGCCGCTACTTTATTCAGGCTCCTAGGATCATCTGGTGATACAGATGGTTCACTCATTAAGCGGTGAACAGCGCTTCATACGACTTCACGTCGCACGCCCCAAAACGTGTTAACGTAATTACTCTATAGGTCGGCTTTGAGCGAAAAGCAGACATTGACCGTTAATCGTTTCAACGACGGCAATTAGCCATACGTTGCATGTTTGCTCCCTTACTGGTTTTACGATATCCAAAACCGACATAACGACCATTAAGCAAATACCAAAGTAAAATAGGTATGTGCTCCAATCATATAGCCAAAGAGGATAAAGCGTTAATAGCACTGCTACAGGCCCTAGAATGCTGAAGACAGCTCTGGTATGGTTTTTATTTTTGTGCCAGTTGTATAAGTTTACCAATAGTTCCAAAGATGCAAAAATAGGTAAAAGCGTATTTACAGCTATTCCTTCGAAGTGAGAGAAGAAGCCTAGTCCTAATGCCGATGCAAGTGACCTTAATGCAGGGAGGCAGGCCGTGCCGCTAGCCAAACGCCACTAGAGCCTACTCTGTCTAATATTTTATTTATCATTTGAAAGTCTATTGGTTGATATTACCATCATTCTAAACTCCGTATACAAGTACGGAGTCAATCATTTTAATGAGTCAATTATGGGGCAATGTGTTGGATCTTCGTTTTGCATACAGGTATTTGTCATACCCACAATTACTTTCTCTAAACGTTGAAGGTCATTAATTTTATCTCGAATGATTGCTAACTTTTGTCGGTTTAATAGCTCAACTTGAGCGCAGTTGCTGTCCATAGACATTAGCGATTTTATTTCTCTTAACGTAAAGCCGAGCGCTTTGGCTTTTGTGATAAACCTAAGTTGTCCTGCTATTGATTCGTCATATTGTCTATAACCAGATATTGGTTTTTCAGGTTGTGTAATCAGTCCTTCTCGTTCATAAAAACGAATGGTTTCTACATTTAAATTTAATGATTGTGCTAATTTGCCAATGGTTTTCATTATTGCCTTTGTGAATACTACTAATCTAAAGTTATATTTAGTTCAACTATCTAATGACTTGATAATGCCACAGACTTCAATTGTACCGTCAGACCCGCAAGAGCTTGCCATTAGTTTTAACTCTTTTTTGAGTGCATTCAATTCCTTCATTCGTTGATTAACTAAAGTTAGTTGCCGATCAATTAATGCATTTACACTAGAGCAACTCTCCTCTGGCTTGTTTTTTAATTCAATGAGTCGCTTAATATCATTAAGCGGAATATCTAAACTTCGACAATGCTTTACGAACTCTAGCTCTTTAAATGCCTTATTAGAATACAACCTGAAATTCCCTTCAGTGCGATCAGGATCTGACAGCAAGCCCTCCTTTTCATAATATCGGATGGTTTGTACTGAATACCCCGATGTTTTCGATAACTCACCAATTTTCATAAAATTTCCAAATAAACTTGACCCTATAGTCACTATAGGATTTATAGTTAGAGCATACAAGTTAATCGGAGATGAAAATGAGCGATTGTGGGTGTGAAGTTGAGCTAAAAGATAACCAGCAAAAAACGGTGCTTTATTGGCTTCTGGCTATCAATGCCTCGATGTTTGTTTTTGAAATTGGCTTTGGTTGGTTATCAGAATCAACGGCTTTAATTGCAGATTCGTTAGACATGCTAGCGGATGCAATCGTCTATGCAATTGCACTATACGCGGTGGGAAAGTCAATCCAACATAAGGCTAATGCTGCTTTAGTGAGTGGCTATTTCCAACTGGGGTTAGGCGTGCTAATTCTAATGGATATTGCTAGAAGGCTGTATGGTGAAAGTGAGCCTCACTCTTGGTTTATGATTGGCGTAGGCATGGTTGCTTTAGTTGCAAATGTGATTTGTCTCATCCTTATTCGAAAGCACAACAACGATGAAGTACATATGAGAGCTAGCTGGATATTTTCAGCGAATGATGTAATTGCAAATCTTGGTGTCGTTATCGCAGGCATACTCGTTATGGTGCTGAAACAGCGTTGGCCTGATATCGTCATTGGTAGCATCATTTCAATGTTAATTCTTCGAGGCGCTTACCGAATACTAAGCGATGCTAAACAAGAATTAGCTGTTGCTGAGAAAACACGTTAAACACCAAATGAAGATAAACAATCAACCTTTGGTTGTTCAAAGTAAGGAAACATCAATGAATAGCAAATATCTAGAAAAAACCAAGATAGTAAATTTTGAACACTCTACAATTCAATCATTAATTTCTGAGCGTAATTGGCAAGAACTCGATGACTTCAACAAAATTGGTGCAGCCTACCAATTTGTTAAAGATGAAATATTATTTGGTTACAATGAGAGTGATGATATTTCAGCAAGCAGTGTTTTAGCCGATGGTTACGGACAATGCAATACCAAGGGTAACTTGCTGATGGCTTTGTTACGAGGATTAGGTATTCAATGTCGTTTTCACGGCTTTACTATTGAGCAGCGATTACAAAAAGGAGCTATTCCAACTTATGTATTTTGGTTAGCACCTAAATATATCATTCATAGTTGGATTGAAGTTTATTTCAAGGATCGTTGGATAAACTTAGAAGGCTTTATATTAGATGAACAATATTTAAGTTCACTACAGCACAAATTTAGTCAAATAAAAAACGAATTTTGTGGTTATGGTGTTGCAACAAAGTGTTTCTCTTCGCCAGATACAGATTGGCGTGGTCAAGATACCTATATACAAAAAGAAGGTATTCATGATGATTTTGGTGTTTATAATTCCCCTGATGAGTTTTATCTCGAAAAAGGAACTAACTTATCAGGAATCAAACGTTGGATGTATCAACGAGTGATCCGTCACTTTATCAATTTTAACGTAGTCAATGTAAGAAATTTAAAAGTTCTTGAGGTGGAAAATGCACAATCATAGCCATAGCCATTCGCATGGAAAAGACGACCGTATAGGTTGGACATTTTTCCTTAATGTTTCATTTACTATTATCGAATTTATTGGTGGTTGGCTAACCAACAGTACCGCTATTATGGCTGATGCTGTACATGACCTGGGTGACAGTTTATCTATAGGATTCGCTTGGATACTGAGTCGTTTCTCGGATAAAGAAGCATCCGATAGATTTAGCTATGGCTATCGTCGTCTTACCCTGTTTGGCGCATTAATTAACAGTATTGTATTAGTTATTGGTTCTGTCTGGGTGCTATTTGAAGCAATACCAAGATTATCTAATCCTGAAATGCCAATGGCTGAAGGAATGTTGGGTCTTGCATTACTTGGGGTTGCTGTTAATGGGTATGCAGTATTTAAACTAAAAGCGGGTAAAACGCTGAACGAAAAAGTACTTACGTGGCATTTGCTTGAAGACGTACTTGGCTGGGTTGCAGTCCTAATTGTTTCTATCGTGCTGCTTTTTGTAGATCTACCAATATTAGATCCTTTGCTTTCTATAGGCTTTACACTGTTTATATTGTTTAACGTTTTGAAAAACCTGAAAACAACATTGGCACTATTTCTTCAAGCTACACCTGATGAAGAAGTGCAGAATAATATTGAAAAAGCGATAAAGGCTATACCTGAAATTAATGGGATTCATCATATGCACTTTTGGTCATTAGACGGGGAAAGTCACGTATTAACTGCTCACCTAGAGTTAGCCCATAACTTTGAGGTTGATAAATTAATTAGGCTAAAACAACAAGTGGCTAAGGAACTTTCTTCTTATAATTTATCTCATACAACCATTGAGTTTGAGTTTCCTCAAGAAACTTGCCGTGACGAGCATGAAAAACATGCGCATGGCTAGTTTAGAAAACCTTTTTTTGATATTATAATTTTTCATATTTAAGTAGGTGTTTATTTTGAAATTCAATGTTGCGTTAAAAATACTATTAGTCGTTTCGATTGTTTTGCAATCGTTAACTGCTGTTGTATCCGCAACACCTGAGAATCACCAAATAGATATAGAGCACCTTCAAATTCAACATGATCATGCAGATGATCGAAATGTCTCAAATGATAATGTAGGTGATGAGCAGCATAATGAAAAAGATTGTCATCACTGCGGACATTGCAGTGGCAGCCACTTATCTTGGATTTTAGTCAGTAATTCAAATACCACGGGCAAACTAAACATTATCAATAAAACGCCTTATCAAATTGATCAAACAAGTACCTTTCATGAAGCGATACTTCGTCCGCCTATTTCTTAATTAGATTAATTTTTAATGACCTATTTATCCTTTAATAATGGATAAAGGTTTCGTGTTTATTAATTTTAAAATTAAGAATTTTTATGTATATATATTTAAAAAATGCAGGTTTAGTCCTGTCTTTATGTATGGCTGTGAGTTTTTCAGTTGCCACTTATGCCAAACAGAAAAGTATTTCATGGCTAGATAGTCAAATAAATAAAGATCCCGAAGTTGTTGCGGCTAAAGAGTTACTTAATGCAAGTAATCATAGAGCCAAGAGCTTAACTAAAGCCGTATATAACCCAGAGCTTGAAGCAAGCTATGAAAAAGAGGGTGATTTTGATAATTATTCTATTGGTATCAGTCAAACGATTGATTTTTGGGATAAGCAATCAGCAAATAAAAGCATTGGTGAAATTGGTGTTTATGCAAACCAGCAACAATTGTTATCTCTACTCGATTCTAAAAAGGCTAACGCTTTAACTGCAATAGTTAATTGGCAAGCAGCAAAAAAGGTGGCTCAGTTACTTTCAGTAAGAGAAAATCAATTACAAACGCTCGTTGGAATTATTGAAGATAAGCGAAAAGCAGGACTTTTAGAGCCACTTGACGCTGAACTGGTTTATTTAAACTTGTCCCAAGTTTTCAGTGAAATATCTGAGTCGCAAATTGCTTTGAAAAATGCAGAGGTAAATGTTCAGGAGTTATTGCCTGATTGGACGCCTAATACTACCAATTTGTTTTCATTTACTTTTGGAGCAACAAACTATTCATTTAACTCTCAGTGGGTTGAGGAACATCCAAAAGTTAAACTCGCTAGAGCGCAATGGAAGATAAAACAATCTAAAGCTCAACTAACCACTATGGAATCTAAAGCCAATCCAACCATTGGAGTTAACGCAGGGAAAAGTGGAGATGAAGACTTGATTGGCGTGACTTTCTCAATGCCTTTAAATATCAGAAATAACTATTCAGATACTGTTAAAGCCGCTTATTCAGAAGCAATTGCAGCAGAGGCTAACTTTCGGTCGGTTTATCGAAAGCAGTCATTTGAAGCAAAAGCTAATTATGAATCGCTTATTGTCAGTAAAAAATATTATGAGCAATGGCAAAAACTGACAAAAGGCAGATTAGATAGCAGCGAAAACTTATTAAATAAGCGCTGGGAAGCTGGTGACATTAATACTTCTGACTACTTACTTGCATTAAATCAACGTGCGGAAGGGCTTCATGCAGGAATACGTTTGGAAAATCAATTCAAGCTTGCAGAAATATCCTTCATTTTAAGTATGGGTCAGTTATCCAAATTTGAGATTTGAGCGCTTTGTTTTTTCAGTAGCGAAAAACGAAATCTTAAATTTATTAAAAATATAGGTTACAAAAATGAATACAGTAATTAGTAAAAAATTTTTAGCCGTAGTAATTAGCTGCCTGTTAGTTGGGTTTACTACAAATCATGATGCTTTTGCACAGTCGTCAGATGGAACTGGTTCTGTCACAAACGTTTCGAAACAAGAAGAAAAAGAACATCAAGATGAGCATGAACACGAAAAGGGACATGAAGAAGATAAAGGTGACCATGACGAGCACGGCCATGAAGGTGGTAATAAAGAGGGAGAAGAAGGACATGAAGAAGGTATCACTATTGATCCAAAGAAGATGTCGCTTGCTAACATTAAAGTGGAAAGTGTTAAGCCTGAATATCAATTTAGCACCGTATATGCACCAGGCGAAATAAAAGCTAATGGCTATAAAAGTTATGTGGTATCGCCACGTACAGAGTCAGTCATTATTAGTCGCCATGCAGCGCTTGGAGAGCATGTAGAAATAGGTCAGAAGTTAGTTACATTATTTAGTGAAGCAATGGCACAAGCACAGGCTGACTATTTAATCGCTTCAACCGAATGGCAACGTGTGAAAAAGCTGGGTAACAAGACGGTGAGTGAAAGTAGATTATTACAAGCAGAGACTACATACAATGCGAGTTACGGGAAGCTTATTGCTTTAGGGTTAACTGAAAAAGCAATAGATGGCATTTCTAACAAAGACATAAAAGCGTTTGGGCAATATACATTAATTGCTCAGCGTGAAGGGGTTGTACTTCAAGACGATTTTATCCAAGGGCAACGTGTTGATGCTGGTGATTCAGTAATGTTGTTAGCAGATGAAAAACAACTATGGGTTGAAGCAAAAGTTTCTCCAAATAAAAAGCTAAATTTATCAATTGATTCTCCTGCGGTACTTAAATTAGAAGGCCAGAGTTACAATGCCAAAGTTATCCAAGAAGCCCATACAATTGACCCTATTACTCGTACTCGAATTATTAGGTTAGGAGTAGATAATTCGAATGATAATCTTCATTCAGGCATGTTTGTAAAAGTTTACTTTCAGTTTGCCACAAAGCAGAAAGTGATGGCTGTGCCAGAAGAAGCATTGATCCGCAGCGCAGATGGTGATTGGACAGTATTTGTCGAAGACCACCCTGGAGAATTTAAAGCTGTAGAAATAGAACTAGGCCGAGCCTTAGGTGGTTTTAGAGAAATCATTGGCCTTGATAGTGGAACGCGAATTGTAACTAAAGGCGCATTTTTTGTTGCGTCTGAAATCGCTAAAGGCGGATTTGATCCGCACAACCACTAGGGAGCAAGACTATGTTTAATAAAATAATAGATTGGTCTGTTAATAATAGACTCCTGATTTTGATTGCGCTGTTTGCCACTATGGTTGGTGCAGTTATGGTGATCCCAAAATTAAATTTGGATGCCTTTCCTGATGTTACTAATGTTCAAGTTGCTGTAAATACTGAAGCGCCAGGACTGGCTGCTGAAGAAGTTGAACAACTCATTACGTACCCCATTGAAGCGGTAATGTATGCCCTACCTGATGTAGAACAAGTGCGCTCAATTTCTAAAACAGGCTTGTCTGGCGTTACGGTTGTTTTCAAAGAAGGCACCGACATTTACTTTGCAAGACAACTCGTATTTGAGCGTCTTCAAGCCGCAAAAGAACTGATACCAGAAGGTGTTGGGACACCCGAAATGGGACCAAACACCTCTGGGCTGGGCCAAGTATTTCAGTATCTTCTTATTTCAGATAAAGGTGCAGGTTATGATGCTATGGCGCTTCGAAGCCTTAACGATTGGATTGTTAAGTTACTCGTTATGCCTGTCGATGGAGTCACTGATGTATTATCTTTTGGTGGTAATGTTAGGCAATACCAAGTCAATGTCGATCCATCTAAGCTCTTAGCATATGAACTAACGCAAGAAGACGTTGTTGGTGCCCTAGATAACAACAATGCGAATGTTGGCGGATGGTACATGAACCGTGGGCAAGAGCAGCTTGTGATTAGAGGCACAGGCTGGTTTGAGAGTGGTGAGGCTGGCATCAGTAATATCAAACAAGTTCCCGTTAAAACAGTAGATGGTACGGTTGTTACGGTTTCAGATATTGCTAAAGTTGAAATGGGCAGTGAAATTCGTCAAGGTGCTGTCACCATGACGCGCAAAACCGAAGACGGTAAAGTCGAAAATTTAGGCGAAGTTGTCTCTGGCATTGTCTTAAAACGCATGGGTTCAAATACTAAAGCCACCATTGATGGTATCAATGCAAGAATTCCATTAATTAATCAAGCATTGCCAAAAGGTGTTCGCTTTGAGCCTTTTTATGATCAGGCTGATTTGATTGAAAAAGCGGTAAATACAGTGGTTGATGCACTATTACTAGCATTTATTTTCATCTGTATTGTATTAGCACTATTTTTAATGAATTTACGTGCAACCTTCTTGGTATTAATATCTATTCCAATTTCAATTGGTATCGCGTTAATGATCATGGCTTGGTGGGGCATTTCTGCAAACCTTATGTCACTGGGTGGCATAGCGGTCGCTATTGGTATGCTTGTAGATGGCTCAGTGGTTATGGTTGAAAATATGTTTAAACATTTAAATAGACCTGACGCGACACATTCGAAATCGGTAAAGGAACGTGTTCCAACTTCTGACGCAGATCCGCACGATGTAGAACACGATGAGCACGGCATTAAATTACGTCTGCAAAATGCAGGTAAAGAAGTGGCTCGTCCCGTCTTTTTTGCTGCCTCGATTATTTTAGTCGTATTTGCGCCATTGTTCAGCTTTGAAGGGGTTGAAGCAAAGTTATTCCAACCTATGGCAATAAGCATCATCTTAGCCGTTGTATCTGCGATTGTGGTTGCGTTGTTTATCGTACCTGCACTGGCAACTTATTTATTTAAGTCAGGTGTAAAAGAGAGGGAAAGCTTTGTTCTTAGGCCATTAGACAAACTCTACAGAAAAGGGCTTACATTCGCACTAAAACGCACCAAGTTAGTCATTTCAGCCGCACTTATATTAGTTTTCTCTGCCTTTGCATTAGTTCCATTAATTGGTACTGAATTTGTACCTGAGTTAGAAGAAGGGACGATAAACTTAAGAGCAACGCTGGCACCTTCTTCCAGTTTAGATACCGCGCTCACTGTGGCACCAATTCTAGAAGAAAAACTAATGGCTTTTCCTGAAGTAACCTATGCATTAAGCCGAATTGGTCGAGCCGAAATAGGTGGAGATCCAGAGCCTGTGAATAACATAGAAATTTACATAGGGTTGAAGCCTGTTTCTGAGTGGACCAGTGCATCTAATCGATATGAACTTCAAGGGAAAATGGAGAGATCTTTAGAGGAGTTTCCTGGCTTACTACTAAACTTTTCTCAACCTATTGCGACTCGTGTTGATGAGTTACTATCTGGCGTAAAAGCTCAGTTGGCGATAAAGTTATTTGGCCCTGAGTTAGACGTTTTAGCAGCTAAAGGACAAGAGATCGAAGCGGCTATAAAGAGTGTTGATGGTGCAAGAGATGTTGCTCTTGAGCAAATTGCAGGTGAAGCGCAACTTGTCGTAAAACCTAATAGGCAAGAGCTATCGCGCTTTGGACTTTCAGTTGTTGATATAATGGAAGTTGTGCGAGATGGTATTGGAGGGGTTGAAGCTGGACAAATCATCAAAGGCAATGAACGTTATGATATTTACGTGCGTATTGAAGAAGAGTACCGACAAAATAAGGAAGCTATTTCAGATATTCGAATTCAGTCACCAACAGGCGCCTGGGTACGCTTAGGTGATGTTGCAACTGTTTCATTTGAATCAGGTCCTCCTCAAGTAAGGCGCGATGATGTTCAAAGGCGTGTCGTTATTCAAGCAAACGTTCAGAATAGAGATATGGGTAGTGTAGTAGCCGACATCAGAAAAGTTATTGCTGAGAAAGTTGACCTACCTTCAGGTTACTCGGTAGCAATAGGTGGCCAATTCGAAAGCCAGCAGCGTGCTCAAAGCAGACTAGCTATCGTTGTACCTCTATCTTTAGCGCTAATTGCATTGTTACTTTACTTTGCTTTTGGCTCTGTTGGTCAAGCTATGCTGATATTGGTCAACGTGCCGCTTGCTGTAATTGGCGGAGTTTTCTCCTTATATTTATCTGGACAATACTTGTCTGTACCAAGCTCCGTTGGCTTTATTACCTTATTTGGTGTAGCGGTATTGAATGGGGTCGTTATGGTAGAAAGTATCAACCAACGTATTAAAGACGGTCTAGAAGCATCTAAAGCCGTTTTTGAAGGCGCTACTTCAAGATTAAGACCTGTACTTATGACTGCTATAACATCAGCTTTAGGTTTGATACCGATGTTAATGTCTAATGGTGTTGGTGCAGAAATACAGCGCCCATTAGCGAGTGTTATTGTTGGCGGCTTGGTAACTGCAACACTGTTAACATTATTTGTTTTACCTGTTTTATATCGCTGGTTTTCAGAGAAAAAAATAAAAGAGCTATCCAGATAAAATTACTGTGAACTCTAACCCCACGCTAAAGTCACGTTTAGCGTGGGGTTATTGAGTAGATGAACGAAAAGAAAGATTAGATTTAACAATAAACTAATAGTCATGACTGCTTTGTCGGAATATTTGTCGTTAAACAGGCCAAAGCTAACTTCCGCTTTCGTATCTTTGCAGTCTTAATCTCTATGTGTCTCAAGGTCGGATTATGGCACAGACTGTGTGAAAACTCTGATCACCTTTTGGTCTAAGTATGTTCTGCTTATGATCTATTAATCTATACATTTAGTTCACTTAATATACTGATATTTATATAATAAGACTATTGATTCAGTT
>NZ_JAMXSK010000051.1:0-9804 GCF_024124645.1 Pseudoalteromonas sp. Ps84H-4
ACGCCAACCCAAGTGCGGCTGGGATACCTACTAGGTTGGTGAGCATTAAAGTTTGGAACACATTATGATGCTGAGGTAATTTACGAACCAATAAATTATTTACAGCCATAGTCAATGCGACGACAAGAGCGGCAATCGCTGCCCAATTAATTTGTGTTGGTTTGACCACGATAAGTACGCCGATAAAGCCCAAAACAGCAGCAGCAATTGAGTGGCTAGTCAGCTTTTCCTGAAATAATATCATGGCTAACGGCAGCATAAGCAAAGGCGCTGTATAGAAAATAGCATTTACGGTAGCTAACGGCAGAGCGCCCAGAGCGAATACCATAAATATTGTCCCTAATAACCAAATGTGGCCACGTATAAAGTGCCATTTGAGGCCAGCGAAGAGGCTTTGTTTATTACTGAGTAGACAAAATGGAAGTAGAATCAGCACTGCGGTCAATTGACGAAATAATACAAATTGGTATATGGCAGTATCTGCTGGCAGAGTTTTTATCAAAGCGTCAGAAAAAACACCAATTATATTTCCGATGATAAGTAATGTCATCGCGAGTCCGACAGTTATTTTGGGCATTTCATTACTCCTGCTACATTCTAGAAAATGTCAATGGAACTGAATTAATAGAGTTACGTTTGTAAAACGGTTATATGATTAGCGTATTCCATACCTTATATGATGTATAATGTTTAAAATTTTTTTAGTATGAGCTAAATTTATAATGAAGTTGCCTCCTTTACGTGCCCTGCAATGCTTTGAAGCTGTTGCGCGACTTAATAGCTTTTCCAAAGCTGCTGAGCACCTCAATGTGACTCAAAGTGCGGTTAGTCACCAAGTTCGATTACTCGAAGACTATTTGGGTGGAACTCTGTTTAACCGACAGGGGCGTTCTTTTTCCTTGACTAAGGTCGGGAAACGTTACTTTGAAGAAGTGACTAACTCATTAGGAAATCTATCAAATGCCAGTCAAATGATACGTCACGGGAAATCAGGCAATCTTCGTTTGGCTTTATATAGCTCTGTGGCGGTGAACTGGTTGATACCGAAGTTAGAAGATTTTAGAAATCAGCACCCAGAAATAGAAATAACTTTAAATATGGTCGGGGATCAACCGGATTATAATGACCAATTTGCGGATTGTTTTATTTCAGTGAATCCACCGGAACGTAACTTTGTCAATCAATTCATGTTTACTGAAAAACTTTATCCCGTGTGTGGAAAAAAGCTTTGGCAGCAGTTAAGAAATAAGCCTCTACCTGATTCATTATGGCAACACCCGTTATTATCAGTACAATACTCAGATACAAATGAAAGTCTCGGTGACGACTGGTTACGTTGGTGTATGAGTGGTAAATTTGAATTACCCAAAGACGTCAAAATTAATCAATTTAGTCATGTCTTACTTGCCGCTGAAGCGGCTCGATATAATTTGGGAATTACCCTCATTAATAATTACATGATGGATGATCAGGATCGCCAGCAAAGTCTTGTGCGCATACCTATGCACGAGCTTAATACCGGAGATAACTTCTATTTTGTCTATAAGGAAACACGAGCTAGGCAACCTGATATTATGAAATTAGGTCGTTGGCTTAAACAGCAGTGTTATGAACTGGAATCAGCTTAGCTATTTAAATTAGAGTTGAAGGTGAATACTAGCTACTTAGAAGTAGCTGTCAGCGTCCGTTTAGTTTTGTTAGTTGCCAGTCAAAATGAGTTTGCCAGAGGCCTTTATTGGCTATTCACTGTCAGTTTTAATTCAACTCTATAAATCAAATCTGGCAGATCAAGTTAAGACTTATTCACATAATGATTGTTAACATAATGATTCACATAATGATTGTTCAGCTTATAGCCGCATTTTAAAACATTGTGTTTGCTTTAAAATGCGTCCAAAAGGGCGCATTACTTGGTTAAGCAATTAATTTATTTTTAATTACTTGTTTTAGAATCGAGGGTAACTCTTCAACGGTTTGAATGTTGAGTAATTCCTGATTCTCAAAGCCATAAAGCATTCCTGTATTTATACCAATGCATACAATTTGAATACCTAGAAGTTCCGACATTTCAATCGACTTTTCTAAATACTTTAGATCGCTTGCTTGACCATCAGTAATGATAAAAACAACTTTCTTTTGCTCGACACGAAGTGACAGCCTACGAATTACAGAATAAAGACTTAACCCTGTATGTGTTCCGCCTCTACTACTGACTCTAAAGTTATCTTTAACGGCTGTAGTTGTTGATTTAAAACACTTTGCTTCATATAGGTAACCGGCACTGAAATATATGCATTCACTATTTACGCCTTTCAACTTATCTATTGCTAAGTTAATTGCAAGCGCAGAAGTATTAACACCATTCATATCATCAGCACTCATTGAACTAGACCTGTCTACGAGAACTGATATCGCCATTGTTGGAGCTTTAGTAATTCTTTCTGATTTAAAAACATTAAAATTACCAGCTTTTACTCCAGCAAGTCTATTTGCCTCAACAGTTCTACCTTGCTTAGAAAAATTCACACTTTTTCGGTCTAACTCATAAATTATTTTATGGAGTTCTCGACTTATAGGTGTTGAAAGTCTCTTAGCTAGGTTTAGCTCTGCAGTACCAACTGTGCCACGATCATTTTTTGATATTAAAGGAGCATTGAAGTCAATTAGTTGCTCCATATCATTACTTGATCTTACTTCATCAGCCATTTTCTCTAGCTCGTTATTAACTTGTTCATGCAAATCTGCCATGAGCTGACTTTCATCGGCATTTAGGCATTCATTTACAAAATTAATAACTTGCTGGCTAACATTTGAGTTTTGACCTTGGCTATCGCCCGGTTCAAACTCTATTTTTTTAAGTAATTGAATGATCTGTTCTGTAAGTTCATAACTATGTTGGTTAGATTGAAGCGTTGGTATCGTATCCAATAACAAAATTAAATCTTGTACTGGTTTTTGGCCAATACAATCAGTTAATAAAGCTAATGCAATTTCACAGAACTCCTTTAGTTGTACTTGGTTGTTAATTTTATATCGACCATAATATACAACTACAGCTTGCAGCAGTAATGAAGGTGGGAAGCTATCAGTTGGTTTACTGAACCATCCCTTTTTAATACCTTGAGTAACCATCTTAGATAAATTTAAGATGGCGCCCGGCCACTCCAGACAAACCATTCTTTCCATACGAATATCCTCAATGCCATTTCTAATAGCATTGAAAAATACCCCTTTTTCATACGACTTAGCTGTCCATGTTCTATCGGTCCATCGTAGATGGCCTACTTCATGATCAATAGCGCCTTCCAAAAGTTCGAGATAATCGGGGTTTTCAAGATCACCTACGGGTAAAGTAATGCTGTTGTAATCTGTATAGCATCTGTTACCAGTTAAGTTAATCGTAATGTCACCACGGTTACTCATTACTCTTGAAAGCATTCTAAATCGTTTTAATAGTTTTGATTTATTCATTTGCATCTCCTCCAGAAATGTTTAAGAGGGGGATACACCCACAAGGGGTGAGTATCCCCTGTGGGTTTAGAATTAAAGGAAGCTAGATTGCTTCCTTAATTTGTTACCAATTAAATCCAAAATCACCTAAAGAGTTGTTACGCTCAGCGGGCTCGAAAAAAACGGTTTCTTCTTTAGGCGCTAGGTCAAATTCAAATGAATTTTCTTGATCAGCTGTTTCTAAAATGATTGAACTCTCAGAAGCAGTTTCACTAGATTTACCTGAAACGAAAAGGCTCGCTACGTCGGTATCCTCATGTGTAATTACTTCCGGCTCTGGTGTTGCACTATATTGAGGTTTTCCTTCAGCATGAAGGCGAAGTGTGTCTTCATTACTCATTACGAGTAACCAGTTGGTTAACTCTGAAAATGAATGACCTTCAATGTAGCCACTAGAAGGTAAGTTATTTAAAACCTCCTGTATTGTACTAACCACGTTTTCAATACCATTATCTACAAATGATAAATCAATAAGTTTATTCATCATTCTTCTAAATGGTGAACGTACTTTTTGGCTTACGCGATTAACTGGCGTTTTGTCTTTAAACCAGTTTGTTTTATATACACTGCCTGCTTCTTTAGCGATTTCTTGCCAAAGAGTTTCTGCAACATCGTTTTTGATATCGTCTTCATCATCATCAAAAAGCGCTTTCATAGCCAAAGGCTTTGTAAACGACAGTTTGAATTTTGATTGGAACTCAACCTGAGATAAAGCGTATTTATAGATCAGTGCAGCGATATCTGAATTTTCAGCCATATGTTGATTAACTGAAATATCATATTCAGCAATTAATACTGATACTTCATCTTGCCAATCACGCTTTATTCCATCAAGCTCTGACTTAAGCTCATCTAACCTGGTCGTTGGGACAACCGTAAAGTCTCCATACTTAACACCATAACTATTAAAAGTTCGTGTAAGCCGGTTGTTGTACTTCGTTGTAAGCTTCAGCTTGCTTCTAGGAAACCACTGTAATTTACTCCCCTTGATTTGATTAGATGATACTTTCTGACCATCTAGTTCTATCTTTGCGTTCGGTAAAGTTGATTCACCACATGGCGATCTTAATTGCCAGCCTAACAAACATGCTCCATTTTTAAGTGAAGTGTTTTGTTCTGCTAACTCTTTGCCGTTTGCGATTGCTTCGTTTGATAAAGACATGTTGTCTCCTCCAATTTGATAAAAAAAGGGGAGACTTCCCTGTTGGGGAAAGTACTCCCCAAAGGGTTGGTTGATTAATAGGACCTGCGATTTGTTACATCACTTCAATATCCCATGTATTTTGATTAAAGTGGCCTATTCCAATAAGTGAATAACCTCTTTGTTCTTTATTTTTGGCAAGAGCATTTCTCTCACCGTTTACAGACATAAAAACCCATTTCCATTCAGTATTATCATTTTTGAACAACACATATGTCGTATTTTGGAATGATGTTACAGCCCAAAATTTACCTTCACCGGCATGATGATAAACATCAAACGGGTTATTGCATTTCAGATTACCTTGAGCATTGAACATAACTTGAGCTCGACAGTTTACAAAGTCACAGCTCTTCATTTTCTCATCCGAATGAATAAGAAAATAAGGATTGCCGTTCCTAATGTAATCAATCTTATCGGTTGCCTGAATTAACTCAGACATACTCATTGCTTTAATGTCTCTTACATTGTCAATTTTAAGTGGGCCTTTCCCCCCTTCAATGCGGAGGTATTTACCATTTGATGGTTGGTAGCTAAAACCAATAAAACGACCATTTTCAACTTCAAAGCACTCAAACACTGTGTCCCCTCTCTCAACTTTTAAGTTAGCCGAGTCAGAGGATGTGTTAGTGTTTGAGATGGTTACTTTTTTTGAATTAACTCGCCAAGTGGTTTTTTAATATCATCACCCCATACTCGTTGAACAACAGAATTAACCTCTTCAATTTCATCATTATCAATGGAACCTAAAAACGAAAATTCAAATGACTCATATGGAGAACGATTGGCACCAAATGTCATCATGTAAAAACCCCAGTGGACTAAAGTTCGTGTTGAAAAAACACACCCTAATCCATTATCGATGTTGCCATCGTGATCTTTACCTAATGCAGCTGTTCTTAAAGAGTCAGCTGTTTGTACCATAAGCTTGCGAATCGACAATGTTAGTTTCGGAAAATTCTTTTCCAAAATTTCCAACTCAACTGCTTTGCTTGGATATTTAGTTTTTAACCAACCAAAACGCGAACGTAATGCTTGGTCTAAACGCTGTGAAGTAATATACCTATCACTATCCCCACCACCGGTAGTATTTGCTGTAGCAGCTATTCGACAGCTAGCATGTTTGTTTATGGTTTCACCGAAAACACTAAGTGTCCAAGGCTTGCCTTCAACAAACAAATGAAGCGATGTTGATAAATCTTCATTAGCTTTATCCACTTCATCTAAGATAACTAAACCACCGTATTTGTATCCGCATGCAGCTTGGCTGTATCGCTTGCGAGTGACATTATGACCTTTTCCATCAACAATTAATTCATAACCACCCTCTAAACGCTCACCACTCATGGCTACGGTTACTTTTTCAATAAAAACAGGCTCATTAAAGCGATCTGCAATGAATAGTAATAACTCCGTTTTACCTGTACCTGTTTCACCCACCAAGCCAAGAGGCTTCGGTTGAGCGGGCGCAAGCCACCATGCTAACGCTTTACGAAGAGTTGCTTCATCAGGCGTATAATGCATGTCAGCTTTTTGACAATTTGGGTGGCGGTGTTTACGAATTTTAATCTTGTATTGATTAGGGTCGAAGATTTCAGGAAAACGCTCATGAGCATCAACTTCTATCATTTCGTTATAATCAATTTTAGTTGCAGGTTTAATTGTAGATACGTTTGATTGTGCTTGAGTATTCATATTGTGGCTCCTCCAAATAGATTTTTGAGGGACACTTATCCCGTCAAGGGTGTAGTGTCCCTTGATGGGTTTGATTTCTTAATATTTAAAATGGTACTTCTAAAAAGTCTATATAACTTTTTTCATAAAGATGAAGGTTTGGTAAGTCTAGAACAGAACAATATTCAAATGCTGCTTCTGTTTCATCCTCAACTGCAAGGTCTAGCATAAAATTCACTTGAGCCTCTGCTGCTAATTCCTCAGTTGCATAACTGGTAGAATTCCAAACTTCAACTGAGTCTGGCCAACCATCAATATGACCAAAGTGATAGCCTTCATCACTCTGACCTAATAGCAGTTTTCGCTCAGTAACATTATCATCAAGTAGAATCCAAGTATTAGACTCATGAGTAGGATAAATTTCCATTATCAACTCCTAAAACTTTAGATCATGCCAAGGAGGGATGTCTGGCCCTTCTAAGTCACTATAAAGATGAGAGTTAGACGATGAGCAATTGCTACCATTTAAGATGAAGTGCTTGTATTCACAAAGAGCTTTAGCGTATTTGTTAGTTACAAGTATTTCATTAAGTTGATTATACTGTTGTAAGATCTGTGGTACTGCAATTCTAATTAAACAAGCATCTAAATCTAGAGACTGGCATACATAATCAAAATTTGCAGAGCAAATCCATTCAAGTTCGTCGTTTAGTATCTCTGAATTCGCTTTAGCATATCGAAGCATACCAAGTGAACGATACAAAATACTTTCCCATAACGCCTTAATGTTCTCGTCTGACCAATGAATGTAATATTCACCTCTTGCAGCATCCAAACAATCATCCATTAAACTAAAAAATACATCCTGCCCAAGGGCAACTTTACCAACTCGGTGAGCTGTTATGATATCTTCGTCTAACGAATGGCACGTATATTCTGCATTTACTGACAGAAAGTGATCAGTTTTTCGCTTCGGTTTAAACTGCTTCTTTCTTTCAAGTTCTGCATTTATTTGAGCTTTGGTTATGGCCTTTTTTGGTCTAGCCATGATGTTCTCCTCCAAAGAGATTTTTAAAGGGAACATCCCCAGCAAGGGAAAATTCCCTTGCTGGGTTGGTAGATAGGTTGAGTTAGAAGTTAACCGTGGAAAACGCGGTTTGACTCTTGATATAAACGGCTTGCGCGAATAGCTAACTTGTTAGATCTATTACGTTTTGCTCGTTTAATTAATTTGCGCTCACGACGACGTAGATATGCGCCGATTGACTTGTTATTCATAAGCTCCTCCAAGTTAAAAAGCTGAAGGACTAACCTGTGAAGGTTAAACCCTCAGAGATTAAGACAAGCAACGAAGTTGCTTGGTGTGCACTCACAAAATAGATTTTTGCTTTTCAACTTGATGTTGAGAGTGCGTAACTAATATTCAACTTTAACTGCCATAGCAGAGTTATTCGCGAGAAGCGAAAAGGTATTATGAATATTAGAAAAAACAAAAGTAACATCCTTGTCATGCAAATTCCTAGGCTAGGAAACCTTATCTAGCTTGTTATTGTTGACTACCGCCATACCCTCCTGGTTGAGGTTTAGGAGCAAAACCGCCCTACGATTGCGGATAGTGTATTGGTGCGCTCTGGTCTTGCTGGCTGCGCTGATAGTTTTGTGCATTATTTTGCTGTTGACTATGATGCTGAGGCGCACTTTGGTAGTTTGAAGAACTATTTTGTTGTGGGTGACCATTTTGTTGGTTCTGATTGCCAATTAAGCCAGAGGCTTTTAAACATTCCACTTCAACTTTTCTAAGATGTTGAATTAGCTCGATAGCTTTAATCTTTGTTGAAGAGCGGTTTTGCCCACCATTATCAATCCACTTTTCTTGAACAAGTTTTCCTCTTAAAGTTACTTCGTCCCCTACTTCAATAGCTGGTTTAAAATTCTTTAAAAACCGACTATCCACTTTGACATCAAAAAAGTAAGTTCTGTCAACCCACTCACTTTGTCCGTTAGGTTCGTTTGACTTCTTAAAGTAGCCGTCATCACAAGCAATTGTCACAGTACCAAAATACCCATCTTGACCATTTCTGATATCAAGACTCGCGACTCTACCACCAAGCCTTGCTGAATTATCTTTTGCAGTACGCATATATAAGCCTTCTATAAAGTTATAAAATCATCACAACTGATGTAGATATAATTACATAAAGAAAATATCGCGCGACTTAATCAAAAATAACGGCAATATTCACCGTAACCCTTTGAATAAACTCTAATATATAAAGCCCATTCAGAGAGTAAGGTTTACCCTACTATCTGTTAAACATCCCATTCACATACAAAATCGCTTTCGCCAATTAAGCCACTAGAAATGGCCTTTTGCTTTACAGCTGATAGGTAGTCTGGTTTGTCTAAATGATTAACATCAATCTTTTTTATCTCACCCGTGAATAATGTAAGTGTTGATGTTGATTTGTCGAAAATATGAAAAGCGGAATCTTCAAACATAGGTTTCTCCTTATTGGTTATACCTAAGCATCCTGCTTCAAGCTGCATAGGTATAACCAGTAAGGAAATTCACAGGGAGCTAATGCTCGCCTGTGAAAGTTGATTTAATCAGTGGATGACTCATATTTGCTTCAACAAAGAATTCAAAATTAACAAGGTTCATTCCAAGAATATTACTATGTGAAATACTCTCATCTGAAAACCTAATTTCACCGGGAACAGCGAATACTTTGTCTTTGTTGAATATCTCAGTTGCTATTTGACTGGCCTCGTTATGTGTTTCAGCTGTTGCTAAAACTTTTAACGTTAACCTGTCATATACAATGCAATATACACTCTGAATCTTTAACTGATTGTGATTGTTGTAGCCCGAGTAGGTTGGAATTAGTTTAGTGAACTACTCGCGCCTAAAGGCATCGAGCTTCCAAGATAATAGCCTAAGCTACTAACCTTTCTTTTTTGACGCTTCGTTGGACACCGCTAGTCGAGCTTTTGACTCGGCTAGTCTTACGGTTGCCTCCACGTCCACTATCTGCCTGAGTTATTAGAACTCCATCGCCAGACAACACCGTTCCAGTGTCTAATATTAGGTTAATTGCCCGTTTCTTTATGACCTTTGATGCATTGTTATCTGCATTGTCAGTATTGCCACAGTTACCGCACACAAATAGCTCTTGTGATTTACGGTTGTCGGGGTGAGTGTGATCGCATTCAGCGCACTCCTGACTGGTATGCGGGGCGGGTATTTTGAAGACGGCTTTTCCTGCTTGGTAGGCCTTGTATTTGGTGTAAGTCTCTATGATGTGCCAGCCAACGTTTAAAATAGACTTGTTTAGCCCAGCCTTTTGTTTGGCTTTGTTTGACACATACCGACCTTGTTCATCCTGCTTCGCCTTTGGCTTGCGCGTCATGCTTGAGGT
>NZ_JAMXSK010000052.1:0-9765 GCF_024124645.1 Pseudoalteromonas sp. Ps84H-4
AGTTAGGAATCGCACAATGGAAAAAGCTCAGTGGATATCATGTGCGCTCATTAGCAGAAACAGCGATGTACCGTTTTAAACAGTTGATGGGGGCTAAGCTAAATGCGCGTGATTACAATCGCCAACTAGTTGAAGCGATGATCAAAGTGAAGGCGCTAAATAAGATCAACACCCTTGGTCTGCCTAAATATCAGTAAGTTAAGTGAATTTGTTAGAGAGCTGCATTTGATCAACAAGGCCTATACTAACCTCAAAATCTATTCATTCACTACATACAGTCTTTTGATTAAATAATTGTAATGTTCAGCTTCACTTGTTGTCCTGATACAACTCTTTAATGGTGAGATCTTACAAGGCTCATCACCGAATACAATGATAGGTACATGGCCATAAAACATAACCGTGTTAGTGTCATCAGTGAAAGAAACGTTCAGCTTAGGTGTTATTGGTAAAGGTCTTTTCACCTTGATAAATTCGCCAGGTTTTGATTTCACTAATTCAATTTCTTTTTCAACCCATGGCGCCCATTCAGATCTAGTTTTACCTGAAGGTGGGTTATCTTTACTGCCGGCTAAATACTTAAGAAACTCTTCTTTGTTAATAGTTCTCATACTATTTTTGTTACACCAAGTAAAACCAACTCGTTTAACTGGGCCATCAGCAACTTTGATCAGCCTGTATATTTGTAAGGTAATAGCGTTAGGGCAAATTGACTGTATTAGCTCTCGCTTTTGACCTTGATTGAGTTTGCTGCTGTTGATGAGCTCTTTTATTATCACTTTTTGTAAATTACATGCATCCACCAGCTGTGAAGCTGATTGATAATGAATTGGCGCCAATTGGATAAAGCCAGGTAGTCTAAAAGGGTATTTAGGTGAGTGGTTATAATCTGGCGTAAACCGGGCAAAAGAACCTGTGGCCATACTTAATGCAGTAAAGCCGGTATGCTTTTCAGGGATTACTAATTCCCAGCCACTAGTATCGGACATATCACCAGCTGAAGCTGGTAACTTATAGCATTCAGCATGAACCACCTCACATTCATGAAGGAATTGGTTAAGTGCTTCAGTCGCACTAACTAATTGGTTAAATGCAAACGCAACATCATTATACAAAGACATAGGCAATTCAATTAAGCGGTTAATTTCTATACCATCATACCATTTATTGTATATAAAGCATACACCTCAGCATCTGCGTTTTTGTCCTTTGTTTAATTTAATTTTTCTTTTATTTATTTTTATCTTCTTGAAGTAGGGCGCAATTCAATCAGGGTTGTTCAATGGCACTATGGGCGGGTGAGTATTGATTTAAGATGTTAGTATGATGGTATAGCTTTAATGTTGTTAGTTAAGGTAGCCTTAATTCTTAGAAACAAGATATCCAGATGAAAATAACAGTGGATCTTTTATACCCTGCTAAATGCTTGATAAACTGTTAGCATTTGTAATGCTCATATCAAAAAATTCCTGCTCCAGTTATTGCTGTTTTATCAGATAATCTGCATGAGATAGAGTCACACGTTGGATTAGATAACCTATTTACGTATGCTGACGCACCAGGTGAACCGCCTGTAGGGTCTAAACAAGTAAAAATACAAGCTTGGTTACGACGAATTAATCAAGAATCTGATTTCCACTTAAAATTCTAGGGAAAATCATTGAAGAATACATGGAGTTATCTGATGAATTAGCTCAAGATAGCTATCAATGGGGGGACGGTAGTTCAGCTCCCAGCAAATCATTATTGGAGGTAATTAAAGGTCATGATATCCCTTCAATAGAAGCTGAGTTTAACCGCGCATTAAATAATGTAAATTCAGCCCCACGAGACGCTGTTTCCGCTGCATGTAATATATTAGAGTCAATCTTTAAGGTATACATTGAAGATAAAAAATTACCGTTCCCCCAAAAGCAAGATCTCCAAGGTGTCTGGAAAGTAGTAAGAGATGATTTAGGTTTTGACACTAAACTAGTTCAAGATGATGATCTAAAGAGGATTATATCTGGGATGTTGTCAATTGTGGGAGGCATTGGTGCATTTAGAACGCATGCTAGCTCAGCGCATAGGGAAGGACGCAAGGTTTATAATTTGAAACCACGCCACGCTAGGCTTGCTATTCACTCTGCGCATACTTTAGCATTATTTGTCCTCGAAACTTGGGATGAAAAAAGTCAAAAAAGCCTAAGAGTGTTTAAGCTTTGAATTAGCCGTTTAATGCTTGTGTCCTAAATGGCCAAGATTTGAGCCGCTGGAGTAGAAAATGTATTTGGCATGGGAAGATCTATTTCTTACTTTGTTTTTAGGCCGATTTCGAAAGGGGCGCGAAGCCCATAAATGAGTAAATCGAATTCTTAATCGCTACACTGGGGCAAGGGCAGCTTGATACTATTAAATTTGGGTAGGGTGCAGGGTGAGAGCATACTTTGTTAACAAGTATTAACCAAAGATAAGCTCAGCCCTGAATTCATCGTCAAAACTAGCCCTAACACACTTACTGCGTATCGAGTCTTTACGGCCTTTGTGCTGTTTTACCAGGTTGCGAACAACCCGTCTGAACAGCGCCATATTCTCCGCCGAAATCGGCTCGCTTATCTGGCAAGCGTCTTCCTTAAAGACGACATCCAACACCCAGTGCTGCTGATTTTCTATGTGCCAATGATGGAGGATTGCTTTCTGCAACATCTGTGCATCTGGCTCGACAGAAGTAACATAAAAGTGCGTGTCTATTTTTATTATTGAGTCGGACTTATTGTGCCTTTCGACTGCGACCAACGAAGTAAGCCCTGGCCATTTTTCTTTTATCTCTTTAGGCAGTTTGTCTGCTTTTAGAGCGTAAGTGATCCGTGTTTCCTGACGTCCATGCCCATTGCTGGTTTGTACGTCCTCAGGCAAATCTCCCTCTTCTTCAAAAGCTTTTTCAAAACATGAAGCGACTGCTTTATAAAGCGTTTTCTGATTTGCTTTGACCTGAACCAAATAGTCCGCATCTCTTGAAGTCAGTGCTGAGAGTGTCGCTTTCTGACAATGTAGTGCATCTAGTGTGATGATAGAGTCTGAAATATCGAGCACATCTAATAAGGCCCTAACTGCTGGGATCTCGTTAGATTTACTTTCTACGGTACGCTGATACAAAGTTAAACCAGATTCACAATCAAAAGCGGACACCAAGTGTAAGTTATCCTCACGCTTTTTACTGGCACCACGCAGAGTTTTCCCATCAAATGCAATAATTGGCTTGTCAGATTGAGTTCGTTGCTCGTTAACCCAACTAAGCAGGGCCAAAATCAGAGAGTCAGTTTCCACTGTTTTAAGAATACGAGCAATACTATGTCGCGTTGGAATACCATGTTTAAATGCTCTGAACTGTCGGAGCCAAGACAGCTTGCTGTGTCCAAACACTTCGATATCTTTCCAGCCTTCACAACCAGATAAAACCGCCGAAATGATAAGAAATAAGACATCAGTAAGGTCATGATGTTGATTGATGAAAGAACGCTTATCTTCCACAAGTTCAAGGTGGCTAAATAACGACATAATTAACAAGTAGATAGTGACAATGTGGGCGTTATTAGATCAGAAAAGAGGCGGATGTTAAAGCCTTTTTACAAAGTGCGATCCCGCCGTGGGGTAGGGTGTTATTAGAAATCGTTAAAGAAAGAGTTTTATCTGAGCCAATAATTTTTATAAAGCCAGACTCTTTATCTAATGTTTTTAGGCCTGTAAAAAATACCTCAGCAAACCAAAGAGCTTTGTCTTTATCCAATGTAAATCTTTTAGCTACATCTCCTCCAGCGCCACTATAACCAATTTCTACAACGTAATATTCTTTCATGTTTAACCTCTTATTTTAAATTAATTACTTTTTTACTATTGAACCACAAAGTTGGCCATCACGCTCAGAGTAAGAAAATTTAAAATTTTGAAACTCAGTAGATACCACTTTTATATTCTCAAGTTCAGATGAGTAAGTGTCATTCAATAGTTTTTCCTCTCCACTTATAGTGTTTAAGGCCGCATACGTAGTAAGAAGATCCACTTTTATTTGCTTTTTGATTGCAGCTCTATCATATGATAATGGATAACATGCAGTATTATCCCCAGGGATAATTGCTGCAGCTTCGCTAGATAAGCACGCTAAGATTATTGATATTAGTGCTGTACTATTTTTCATTGTAAGTCTTCCACATCGAGCATTTAAATCTAAGCTATCACACTCTTAAAATCGCGCTATTTTCCAGAACTAAACAATTTAACAGGCCCAAAACGCAATGTTCCTTGCTTTGAGTTCAATAGAGGCAATATCAAAGTAATGATTAAGGGAGTGTAAAACTCAAGTGGCAAAGTCATGCCGTATCGAAAATATGAATTCAAGCTGCAACTTCCAATGGATAATGAAATACAAAGTGAAATGTAAAATAACCCGCGTATTGGGCTTTGCTTTTTTTTAATGAGTAACATTTGAACCTCCAATTAACATCACTCAATGATAAATTTCAATGGAACATATTAAGTTTGTTTTTAATTAAAATTTCGATTTTTTTAGACCAAACATATTGGGGTTTTGCGCCCATCCCCTCGAAATTAACCTTAGTCTAAATTTTTAAGCTTTTTTCTAACTCTAATTACCGTACTTCGACTAACTCCAACTGCTTCAGCCGTTTTATTAATACTAAATCCAGCTTCAGTAAACGAGGCAATCCTATCATGAGCCTCTAAATCAGGCTGACGACCGTGATAAAGTCCCTTTTGCTGTGCTTTTACAATACCTTCTTTTTGCTTACGTTCACGTTCTCGATATTCTTTATATGCACTGGCCGCTAATATTTCTAACAGCATATTATTAATAGCACTAAGTATTGATCTCATAAAATCATCACTTGGAAAACTGCCAAATGTTAAATGACTGGTTGGTAGATCTAAACTAACAACACTAATTCCTTTTTCATTTATTGAGGCTACAAGAGTTTTCCAATCATCAGGGCTTAGCCTTGTTAAACGATCGATTGATTCAACTAACAAAACATCACCGGACTCTGATTCATCCAATAAACGAATTAGCTCTGGTCTATCTAAAGAATTACCAGATTTATTTTCTATATAAAAAGAAGCAATTCGTTTGCTGAAGCCAGAAACGAATTTTTTTAATGAGCTTTTTGCTCTATTTGCATCTTGCTCAGAAGTTGATGCTCGTAAATATGCTCTTATGAACATTTTTGCCTAATTAGGTCTATTTAGATGGTGTCATATCATATAGGTTTATTTAAGTGGTGTCATTACGTAATTGCCTGTGATATATTAACAGTATCTTTAGGGTGTACTCATGTAGAACTGCATGTAATAACACTAATTTGGACTTTGATAATGAAAAAGGATAAACCATACATTGTTGTGGTTTAATATTGTTGTAACAACGGTAACTTTACTTATTTAATAGAAGAAAAAACAAAATCAATTAGCGATGTTTAAACTGGTATTCATTGATGGTCACTTTAATTAGATATAAAGTAAGTAAACAAAAAGTCAGTAAGGTAATTGATAACGTGTCTAAACGAACCATAAGTATGTTGGCTAAAGAACTGAGTGTAAATGTCGAAACAATTCGCTTTTATGAACGCAAAGGCTTAATTAAACAACCACCAAAGCCTATGCAGGGCTATAGACATTACCCGAAAGAAACGGTAAATAGAATACATTTTATCAAGCGTTCTCAAGAATTAGGTTTTACGCTAAATGAGATTGAAGGGTTACTTGCGTTAAACGATAGTCCATGTAGTAAAGTACAAGAATTAGCTAATAAAAAGCTGATCGCAGTACAAAAAAAGATGGCTGACTTGTTGTTGTTAGAACACGCTTTGGAAGAACATTTAGGACAATGCCAAAATAATGATGACGATAGCCACTGCCCAATAATTGATTCGTTGCAACCGAAGTAAATGATTCACTTAACTACCATTTCCCACTAAAACAGCATATCCAATTTTACTTCTGCGCCTTAATTCAAGTTAGCTTATTCCCCGTATCTGTCGTAGCAGATTATCAAAGATAAATTTTTTATAAATCACCCTTGACTCCGTACTTAGGTACATGCAATACACTTGCATTATCACTTAATGAGGTATCTATATGAATCAAAAAGAATCAAACCTTCCAATGATAGGAGGCATCATAGCAGCATTAGGCGCAGGCGTATGCTGTGTAGGTCCTTTGCTCCTGTTATTACTTGGGGTAAGTGGCTCATGGATTGGTAATTTAACTGCATTTGAACCCTATAGGCCATTATTTATCGCATTTGTAGTGTTGTTGTTTGGTTACTCAGGTTGGAAAATTTACCGTCCTGTAGAAGAGTGTGAGCCGGGAACGGCCTGTGCAATTCCTAAGAAACAGCAACAACGAAAAGTCATTTTCTGGCTGAGCGCTATAGTTGCGACAATTTTAGTGACCAGTAATTATTGGATACTTTTGTTTGCTTAATATACAGATCAAGAAATTTATAACATTTTAAAATTTGGAGCTAATTATGAAAAAATTATTATTAACCGCACTGCTTTCACTTTCTAGTTTTGGTGCTTTTGCTGAAGTAAAAACAGTTACACTGGAAGTGCCAACGATGAACTGTGCGACATGTCCAATCACAGTTAAAAAGTCATTAGAAAATGTTGATGGCGTTGAAAATGCGAAAGTTACCTACAAGCCTAAGCTAGCTGTTGTTTCTTTTGATGACACTAAAACCAACATCAATGCATTAATTGCAGCGACTACCAACGCTGGCTACCCTTCAAATTTAAAAAGTGAAAATAAGTAATGTTTAGCCCCTTAGAACTAGTTACGCGTATCGGAGATAAAGCAGGCTCTATAGGTGCACTTGTTTCGGCAATGGGATGCGCCATGTGTTTTCCCGCGATAGCTAGTCTTGGTGCGGCAATTGGGATGGGATTTCTTAGTCAGTGGGAAGGGGTATTTATCAATACGTTGTTACCACTGTTTGCAGTATTAGCGCTGGCAATGAATATCTTAGGCTGGTTTAGCCATCGTCAATGGCACCGTAGTTTTATCGGTTCAATTGGCCCCATTTTGGTTTTACTCTCTTTATACCCTTGGTTCCAGTACGGGTGGAGTTCATACGTTACTTATACGGGGCTAGGACTAATGGTTGCTGTATCAATTTGGGACATGGTTTCTCCTGCGAATAAACGCTGTGATGATGAAACTTGTACCGCTTAACTTTTTAAGAGGAATAAAATATGTCAACGAATAGTTGTTGCTCGTCAAATGACATCCAGCCAGAACAATTACATGTAGCCATTATTGGTAGTGGTTCAGGGGCCTTTGCCAGTGCGATTAAAGCAGCAGAAGGCGGAGCAAGAGTTACTATCATTGAAGGAGCCGATGTAATCGGAGGTTGCTGTGTAAATGTCGGCTGTGTTCCTTCAAAAATATTGATCCGTGCTGCGCAATTAGCGCATCAGCAACGTACTAACCCGTTTGATGGTTTAGAAAATATTCAGCCACAACTTAGCCGCTCCTTATTAGCACATCAGCAAAACGCTCGCGTCGAAGAACTACGCGATGCTAAATATCAACGTATTTTAGAGAGTAATCCCGCGCTATCTTTACTTAAAGGTTATGCACGTTTTAAAAATCAAAATACCTTGCTAGTTCACAAGTCTGATGGTAGTGAAGAAGAGCTGGTTGCAGATCGCATTTTAATTGCAACAGGCTCTACACCAAGCATTCCGCCAATTAAGGGTTTAGTTGATACACCTTATTGGACATCAACAGAAGCCTTATTTGCAGAAGAGTTACCGAGTAGTCTAGTTGTCATCGGCTCCTCCGTTGTTGCTCTGGAAATTGCGCAAGCTTATGCCCGTTTAGGTAGCCGTGTGACAATTCTAGCCAGACATACCCTTTTATATGCTGAAGATCCGTTATTAGGTGAAAAACTGGCAGAGTGCTTTGAAAAAGAAGGTATTAGGGTACTTAATAATACGCAAGCAAGTCATGTTTCTTATGATAGCAATGGTTTTTCATTGGAAACTAACGAAGGAACATTAATCGCTGAAAAATTGCTTATCTCTACGGGTCGCCATGCAAATACTGGAAAGCTTGGTTTAGAAAATGTTGGTGTTGAAACAGATAAAAGTGGTGCCATTGTTGTTAATAGTATGATGGAAACATCAACAGCTAACATTTATGCCGCTGGAGATTGCTCCAATATGCCACAATTTGTTTATGTTGCTGCTGCTGCCGGAAGTAGGGCTGGAATTAATATGACAGGTGGAAATGCGCAACTCGACTTATCTACCATGCCTGCTGTTATATTCACCGACCCACAAGTTGCTACGGTAGGTCTAACCGAAGTACAAGCTTCAGCGGTAGGAATAAATACGATAAGTCGTGTACTTGATATGGAAAACGTACCAAGAGCTTTAGCAAATTTTGAAACGGATGGTTTTATCAAGTTGGTAGCTGAAGAATCCACGGGAAAACTGATAGGCGCACAAATTTTAGCCCATGAAGGCGGAGAACTGATTCAAAGTGCGGCTCTTGCTATTCATAATAAAATGACAGTCGAAGAATTGGCAGGTCAACTATTTCCGTATTTGACGATGGTTGAAGGATTGAAGTTATGCGCTCAAACCTTTAGCAAAGACGTTAAAGAGCTATCTTGCTGCGCAGGGTAATCATTTAACGGTAATGTACTTACAGAAATGTTAATGGAGTGCCAATTGATTGAATGTAATCAAGATATCTTAAGGCATTCCATTAACAACACAAATTGGAAGCATGCTAAGTCATGATTAAATCTAAGGTTGAAAACATTCCTGTTGGTGAAGTCAGTTTTTTGACAGAGATACCTGACATCAATAAGTTCATTAGTAGTGATGATGATGCGTTGGATTTTCCTTTGAGTATTTCTCAACTGGCACTAGCTGCACAAACATCTGTCCATACGGTAAGAAATTATGTTCTTGAGAACTTAGTACACTGCGAAGAAAAAACTAAGTCAGGCCATTCACTTTACGGCTTATGTGCATTAAAGAGATTAAAGTTCATTCGAGCAGCAAGGGCGGCAGGTCTTCTTGTAGTTGATATCAAGCCATTACTAATGGCAATAGATGCAGGAGAAAGAAAAGTTCCTGAAGACATCCAAAAGCTGCTACTTACTAAAATCGAGCATAGAAAAGTATTTTTAAATCTAGTAACAAACCAAATTGAAGAGTTTTGCAATTAGAACAATTATAGAACAGTTCATGGCTCGACTAAAAACTTGTTAGCTTATCTGTTTTCTATCAATGTTAGCTTGTATATATCAAGCATATAGAATATCAACACCTCCAATTTTTAATGGCACTTTGATGCGCAGTACCTTTTGAATTAGAAATACAAACAGATGGCATTCTTTAACTTATTGATTCTACATCACTAAGTAAACCAGCTAAGTCGATTTCTTTGCGGTCTTTATTAAAGGCATATTCCCCATTTAGATTAATGTGTTGCCAAGCAACAGGTGAAAGCCGAGAAATAACATCAACCACATCTTGCCTACCGTTCCTCTCTTGGATTTGTAAAAATGCCGATAGTAACGCGGAATTATAATAAATAATGCAATTTGAAATGAGTCGAGCACAATCGTTCCATTGTGATACTTGGTAATCATTCCCCCCACGAAATTTATTGCCATTAACTGAAGTAATAGCACGTTTTAACTGATGGTATGCTTCACCTCTGTTCAAGGCTTGCTGGACGTAATGACGCAACGTT
>NZ_JAMXSK010000053.1:0-9377 GCF_024124645.1 Pseudoalteromonas sp. Ps84H-4
TGTGCGGTAACTGTGGCAATACTGACAATGCAGATAACAATGCATCAAAGGTCATAAAGAAACGGGCAATTAACCTAATATTAGACACTGGAACGGTGTTGTCTGGCGATGGAGTTCTAATAACTCAAGCAGATAGTGGACGTGGAGGCAATCGTAAGACTAGCCGAGTCAAAAGCTCGACTAGCGGTGTCCAACGAAGCGTCAAAAAAGAAAGGTTAGTAGCTTAGGCTATTATCTTGGAAGCTCGATGCCTTTAGGCGCGAGTAGTTCACTTTCCCTTTTAATATCAATTGAAAGGTATTTATAGTTCACGCCTTTAGCATTGTCAAAAAATGAAAACATAATGATAAATAATTAATTTTTATATTTGTTAACTGATAGCAGAAAATCAAACACAAGACCTTCATCCAACAACTGAGTTTCACCGGTGAAACTTTAATTTTAGCGGCTAAAATAATGGGGTATCACACTTTGACCTGCAATACCCCCTACCTAACAATTAACCTATTAAACTTATAACCAATTGGGCTACAGAAATTAGGGAAATTAAATTAATAGAAAACCTTCCTTCTACTTTCACTTTATAATGAATATCTATTTTCATTCGCGTGCTCATTAATATTGATAGTGCCCCAACCGCAGTGTAATCTTAAATTGCCGTAAAAGATTGGCGGTTAGAACGTGGCATCCATGCCATTTTACTATCGTTGATTTTCAACCAGGCCTCGTGCCTGGTTACCTTCATTTTTTATGTTTCTTTGATACTAACAAAATTTTTTAACTATCTGCGGCGCTGAAAAAATTAACCTGTCGCCTTAGTTCCGCTTAATCATAATTTAACGCATAGCACTTTTACGAATAAGCAAAAGGTGAGTATTTATTAAAATAATTGCCGGTGTATCTACCATTTCACATTAAAAACAGGTGCGGCGGCACTCTAGGTTACACTGTCGTATTAACCTAGAGGCCTTGCCATGTAAGCGCTAATAACGAATTGCACACGGGAAAGTTACACGCGTGATGTGAACGGTACTTTTGAACGGACTCGATAAAGTTATTGAATAAACAGGTCTGATAAACACAGCCGTACGTATTGCTATCTGTGCGTTGCTAATTTAGAAAAGTCCCTGACACGTTAATTAGATGGTACGCCCCACCCATTAGCTAAACTCATAGTGTTGGCTATTACAGGAGGAAACCATCATGTCAGTTGCAAAAGTCATAGGTATTGATTTAGGTAAATCAACCTTTCACCTAATTGGTCACGATTATTCTGGTCGTGAAATATTTCGTCATAAATACTCCAGAGCAAAGTTAGTCGATTTTCTATCTGTCCAAGAATCAACAGTTATTGCAATGGAAGCTTGCTGCGGTGCTCACTGGTTAGCAAGGAAATGCAAACAATTTGGACATGAGGTTAAGCTAATACCAGCTCAATATGTTAAACCTTATGTTAAGACCCATAAGAATGATTACATTGATGCAGATGCGATTGCAGAAGCTGCAACAAGGCCAAACATGAGGTTTGTTTCAGTCAAAACAGAAGAAGCTCAACTAGGTATAGTTATTAGACGTGTTCGTTCTGGCTATATTAAAGAAAGAACCGCCTGTATGAACCGAATTGGCTCGATACTACTGGAATTTGGACTTAGCTTTCCGAGAGGCCATCATCAAATGAAAAACTTGTTCCAATGGATAGCTGATCAAAATGAAGTGTTGCCACCGCTATTGATTGCAGAGCTAACAACTCAATATGAATATTACAATCAACTAAATGTGTGGATTAAAGCTCAAGAAGATAAGTTATTAGCGTTAAATAAAGAAAACGATATAGCTAAGTTATTACAAACAATTCCAGGTGTTGGACCTATGACTGCATCATGCTGTATATCAGCAGTTGGTAGTCCACAGGATTTTGATAATGGACGTAATTTTGCCGCTTGGCTGGGGTTAGTGCCATTTCAATATTCAACGGGAGGAAAGCCCAGAATGCTAGGTATTTCTAAGCGAGGGAATAAGGAGCTTAGAGAGTTATTTATTCACGCAGCTCGTGCCGTTATGTGGCGAGATAAAACAGCAGAAAAGTTCTTTGGAACATGGTTGATAGATTTAAAATGTCGAAAGCCGTTTAATGTGGCGCTTGTAGCTTTAGCAAATAAAATAGCAAGAATAGCTTGGTCTGTAATGACCACGAAGAAGCCTTTTGAAATTAGAGTTTAAGTCAGTTTGCATATGATAATTAATGATGACAAAACGGTTAGACCACCAGATTGAAGACCTTGTGGACAGTTCAGCAAGAAAAATGCTTTCTCGTTTTTGAGGACAATCTGGCGCAGATCTCATCGTAGAGCTGGGACTAATGTTAGTCTCTAATAGACTCTGAATACATTAGCGCAAACCATCTCCGTTATTTTTAGTTATTAACTTGCAAAACGGGGCGTACCATACATTCTGTCCAAAGACGAGTTTTATCTTTGGTCAAGATTGTGGCTGCTCAAACCATCTATTATGACTTTTAATACTCAAATACTCAAATACTCAGTTGTAGCTCGATTGAGATTTGGTAGTAGAAATTATTTTGAACCTTTATCAAATTTACCCGTTCGATTCTTACACAAATTTAATTAGAAGAGTGTCAGTAGAACCCTTCTTAATACCATTAGAATCAATACCTAAAGCCAAAGTCATCACCAGAAATAATGGGAGGTGTAGGTTTAATTATTAAAACAGTGAATACACAGATTAATTTATAAGGCTGAATTCTAATCTTGACAATTTTTGATACTATAATAACAAATTTAACTGATGATGTTATTTTTTTGTTACTATAATGGCAGTCTCATTCATCATCGGTGATGGCTTTTATATTGTCTCTTGATGAAGTAATCTTCAATACCACTTTATATATGTTACAATAGTAACAAATAATGTCATTGTACATGCTATAATTGATACTATAGTGACAGGTTTGGAGGTATTTATGTTATCCCTTTATACTGCTTATGATTTGCAGATGGATCTTAAAGAGTTTATCAAGTCAGCTCGAAAAAAAGACAAACTCAGTGTTCAGAAGTTAGCCGATCTCTCTGGCGTGCCTTATGCGACGATCCGAAAGTTTGAGTCATCCGGTAACATCTCATTACGTCAGTTTCTAATGCTTTATGAGACCGTCGGAGACTTGAAAAAAGTGAAAGAGCTAACAAAGTCGTGTGAACCTGAATTTAAATCAATAGAGGATGTGCTACGACATGCTTAAATCTGCCCTAACCGTAAAGCGTAAGCTTAGCACTGGTGAAAAGGTGCTTGTCGGCAAGCTTGTTGAAAATAGTCAACAAAGCTTCTTTCAATTTGACGAGACGTATTTAAACGCTCACTCTACTTCTTTGGCCCCGTTCAATTTAAAAGCAGACACAAGCCTACAAGTTGCGCCTAGAAAACCGCATTATGGCATCCATGGAGTTTTTGCAGACAGCCTCCCTGATGGTTGGGGTCTTTATCTCATGGATCGTGTATTTAGGCAGAACAATCAGAACCCAAAAACAGTTACCGCTTTAGAGCGTTTGGCCTACCTTGGTGAGAGATGTATGGGGGCGTTGAGCTATGAGCCTGAGTTCGATTTACTTGATGAGTCCAAGGGTTCAATTGATATTATTACCCTCGGTCGAGCTGCGATTGAAGAATTTGAAGGCACTGAGTCTGCTTTGCTTGAGCACTTGATGAAAACGGGGGGATCGGGTGGTGCTAGGCCAAAAATGAACGTTACGCGTTTATCGAATGGTCAATATTCAACATTAGACGACGTACAAGGAACAAAGCTTATAGTAAAGCTTACATCTGAAAAGTTTGACTTGAAGCACTCTGAATCAATAGTTGAATATTGCTACATGCAAATGGCTCGTAATGTTGGCATTGAGGTTCCTGAGTTTGATTTAATTGATGCGGGTAATGGGAGATATTGGCTAGAGCAGAAGAGATTTGATTGCACAGAACAAGGCGGTCGAATTCATATGATTTCTGCTTGTGGGTTATTAGATGCCCCATTTCGAGAACCATCTTTGGACTATGTGGATTTAGTAAAAGCTACGCGCATCATGTGCAGTGTTACAGAGTCACAGAAGCTTATTAAGCGTTGCATGTTTAATTATTTAACTGTTAACCAAGATGATCATAGTAAGAACTTCAGTTTTCTTGCTAGTGACTCCGATAACTGGACGCTATCACCTTTCTACGACATTGTTTACAGCCCTAATCCTTACAAAGAGCATATGACGGCTTTTGGTGGCAATGGCCAAACACCAAAGAATGTACTAAATCAGCTAGCTGCTCAGTCGGGGTTGTCTTCAAAAAAAGCGATTATGACTATGGCTGAAGAAATATTTGAAGCAACGCGTTCGTTTAGGCATGAGGCCAAGCATTTGGGTTTGTCATCTAATCTAATCAAAGAGATTGATAATGATATGATAGAAAAATTTAAGGCGCTTTAAGCACAGGATAATTAAAATTGTCATGCCTTATTTTGCAAATGTCAGATAAGTTGAGATGATCTATACTATTTTTAGCCCAAAATAGGAGCCGCCTGTTAAGGCCCATACCAAAAGTATGAAAGCTGACTTATCTGACTAATTTCGGTGCCAGCTTCATCATAATTTAGCTTGTTTTTATGTTGAATGGGACTAAACCAAAAGTTAACCGGTTTACCATTTTCCACTTTCTTAAAAGCTATTTGAATTTGTGTATTAGCATACAACTCTTCATGAGGATGATATAAATCACCGATAGACTCGTATCCTTCAGGTGTTGTAAACATTACCTTATAATAACCTGGTCTATAGCTATACTTTTCCTCAATCAATACTTTTACACTGTAAAAATTTGGTATTACAAAGGTTCTGCTATCCAAGCATGACACACTATTGTCTTTAACAATAAAATGTCTACCAGGGTGAGATTTAAGGTCTGTATTTGCTTCAAGCGTATCCGGGTAAGTAAATCCACTTTTATGGCCAAACATTCCTTTTAATGACTTCTGTCTATCTTTATAGCTAGAGTTAATCTCAGTACCATTTAGCATGATCACATCGTATAAGCAGACTGAGCCATCATCGAGGATATACGTTTCTAAAACGCCACTTTCAAAGCTTCCAATTGCAACTTTAGAGGCAAGCATTTCCTGAATGTTTTTGTCTAATGTGAAAGCATTACCTTTAATATCTACAGCTTGTATTGAATTAATCGATTCTTGGCCAAGTTTTATATAAGCCCGCTTACCTTGCTGTACAGGAATAACAACAGGGTCATTTATTTTGCTAAGCTGTTCTGCAAAAGGCACGTCAAAGTCACACTTATACATAGGAGGCTTAAAATTGCTAAATGGCAAACACGGAACTTTAGTCTTTAATTGCTCGATAGGTTTATATCCATCAATAACCCTAGTTCGAAGCATGTTAGAGTAGTTCATTCGAGCAATACCAAGGCAGTCGAATGGCAAGCGAGCCGTTTCTTTCATATAACTTATTTTTTGCTGGCCATAATACTCTCGAACTTCAAACTGTGTTTCGTCATCGCTTGCGTAAAATGCAATTTCACGCCAGTTCTCACGCTTTCCCGATTTATTTAAAATTTCTGACTCAACTTTAATCATTCAGATAACTCCAAAATCAAGGTTATAAAATTCGCACTGTTCTTCTGATGCTTCATTCATTTCGGTATCTTCATTACTCACTTGGCGGTTATGTTGGCCTAGTACGATAATATTTGCAGGTGGTTCAATGATGTCATCTAGTTTTTTTAATGCTTCTTCAAGTTCTCCACCTTCTGTTGAAACGTACTGTGAAGTAATTACGCAGCTAGCAAACTTATCGTTATTAGCCTCTTTGTAGTACTTAAAGAAATCAGAGTAATATGAAGTTAATCGGCTTTTTAAAACGGGTAAGATTGGATGGCTAATTACGCTATCCTGCATGTTCAGTGTTTTCAAGGCACGAAGAATTAATGCAAAACCAGCCCATTCAAGTGTATTGTTGAATACATCCATACCCCCAAATACTTTGTTTTGCCATGCATCAAAAGCAGAGTGCATTTCATACTCATCCATATACCAAACTTTGCTTGTACCATTTTCAAACTCTAATAATAAATAGCAACCAGAGTATGAAGCCTCCTGAGTGCTATCGCCTTTAACGTGAGATACTTTGTTTGAGCTAACATCAATTGCAAACTTATCGTTGTCATAAACCACTGCAAGTTCATAGCTTTTTACAATACCTTGAGTTTCAAGGTAGGCAATTACATTATCTGTATTTAGTGCAGGAAACAGACAATATGCAGTAGTGTAGGGATGTTTCCTAACTCTTATGTCTACTAGGTTAAGCAGCTCAGGACTCAGAGAGCCGATCAACATATCCATTTCTTTAATTGTCGCAACAACGTCATCTAGGGCGCACTCTTTAATTAAAGCGGAATAATGAGAATGTGAAGCCAAGTTGAACAATGTTTCCCACTGTTTAATATTGTCTGAAGTAGATTTGATTAGCTTTTCAATTTGAACTGATAACATTAGTACGCCTCACGTGAATAAGCACTTTCGAATTGTTCTTCATAAGCTTGGTGATTGGAGCTGTGCTGACAATCTTGATCATCAAACAAAATTGGGTCATTCATAACACTATCTCTATAAATACAAGGGCAGAGAGTCTTCCAGTGACGTTTAATAAGGGTTTTCTCCCTCATTTGATCCACATGCACTGAAAGCCACGCTTCATTGCCCATCGCCTTACCTTGCTCTTCAATAGCTAAAATTTCTTCAGGAGGCATAACTGTAGTCTTAAAAGAACCATCAATTAGCTCAGTTTGACAATAGCCACCGGCTAATTGTCCACGCATTGCTTTAGATAGAACGGTTGTAGTGTGGGTAACTTTTGAATTTACACCGTTGTATTGGAAAGTGTCTTTTTCATAAAAAACATTCGCATTAATTTGTTTTACTTTTCCAGAACGGTAAGCAAGTTTAAGAATTCCCTTGTAGCCTAATCCTAATTGAGTCACATATTGGCCTGATGATTCACTATACTCAGTTTTTAAAAAGCAAAGCTGCTCAGTAGGGCAAAGTGAAAGGCCTATTTTTGCAGCTTTTAAAAATGAACTGATTACGGACTCAACTGGAGTGTACGGGAAGCTGTATTCTACGTTTAATCCAGACATAACGATTTGATAGACGTAGTTTAGCTCTGTATTAAAGTCAAGCTTATAACCATTTTCGGAAAGATAAGCATCAAACTGGCCTTTGCATGCTGTTAATTTTCCATACAATAAATTTTGATATTCTTGAAGTGATAAACTCATAACGCTCACCGTTGAACTTGGATATGTAATTAGAATATTTGATTTAAAAAATCGCGCTTATTACCAGTCAATAACAACGACCTCATCGTTTTTGGTGTATCCATACCAGTTTTCGCTATCTAAACATTCTTTAAGGGTTGCAATTGCTTTCTTCATGTCATTATGAGCAATCATCTGGCGGGTACGTTTCAACTCAAAAATCTCGCATATATCAGCCTCTAAATATTCAACACCGATAAAAGCAAACAATTTAACGGGAATACCTGCTAAATTCGCAACATACTTATAGAAACTCTCTTGAACGTCATATCGAAGGTCTCGGCATTGGAATCTAAACTTATTTGGATTGGCTGAACGAGTAGACTTAACATCACTGGCAATTGCATGCTTGTTAATGTAATCGAATTTTACTTTAAGCATTAATCCAGAGTCAGGATCTCGCGCTATTACAGTAAGTTCCGCAAAACCATTTGAAATTAATCGCTTAGCTCTAGCGTGAGATTTGAATGTATCCAAAATTCTATGGGCGTCATCCCAGACTAAACCATCTATTGGTGTCTTATGGGTTATGTGTGAAAGCGCTCCATCGTTGAAAGCAGCTAATAGGCTAGAACACTTATTATTTTCGACCATTTTTACAGCTTCGTTGTAGGCTTTGACTCCAGCGCCTTTTATTATGGATTTCGCAATCAAATCATCAAAAATTAGGGTGTTTGGTTTAGCATCTAACAAGCGCTTAACTAACTCTGATTTAGTGCCTGAGACCTTTTGACCTGCGGCTTTTAATGCGTCCTTTAGCTCAGCACTTGTGTGAAGCGCTGTAGGATACTCAATGGCAAGAGGTACACGGAAATAGCGATCATAAAAACCAATTGGCTCTAATATTAACTCGTGACCATAAGTGCCAGTATCAAGAGTGTTTCTTTGTGCAGCAGTTCGTTTTCTTTCCTCATTAGAAAAATATTGACGAAATACATGAGCTGGTGTGTTTTTCGCTAACTCTTTAATCAGAGATGAGCTATGAGCATCTAATTCGTGGTAAACAGAATTTGGCACACCGCTATAAATACCTTCAACAAGATCACCATTAGAGTCCAAAAAGTTTGGATTACCTAAATCATCGTATGCAGGCAGAATAGTGTTAAACCATTCAGTAGGTTTTTCTGTTTCTTGAACTTTTAGATTTGCTGATGCCATGTTCTTGCCTTGCTCTACTTATTTAAAGTAGTAACATCATGTCATAGAGATTTTTTCGTGCTGAACTGAAGAAGAAAACCTATCTTCAAAGTTAATGATGAGAATTGAGCGCGATCTTTAATTTTATATTTTCAGATAGTTAAGTCATTTAGAAAGTATATAGTTTGACTCTGAGGTGCTTGCATCACACTTTCACTCTAGCTATGCTGAATTTTCAATAAGTTATAGCGGTATAATATGTCTAGGAAGATTGGCCATACTGAGGTGCAGTATCGTAAGAGGATTAAAGAAGGGCGTGGTACAGGCGAGTATCAGAATTATAAGCCTTGGTTAACGGCTTATGATGCGCCATCCGATGGTCGTGTACATCGAGTCTTTGGTTATAAATCCAAACGAACACACCACTCATTATCCGATCTTGACCTATCCATGTTCTACTTGCTTGAGTGGCGGCAAGATGTGCTGCAAGTCAAAGAGCAGTTTCCGCTTGAACGCAATATAACAATAGAGCTTGCTGAATCTACTGGCATCAAATATCCAAGTGTTCGAGGTATTGACCAATACTTACCAAGTGACTTTCTTGTTGAAATAACCTCATAGATTAACCACTTTTTATTAACTATATTAGCAAGTTAGTGACATACCGCTAAAAAAGACCCCAGCGTTTAGCCTTGCCCTCACTGCTACTATATAATAACGCTCAAGTATTTTGCGCGAATTCAACCCCGAAGTGCACCACTCGCTAAATTAGGCCGCATTGCGTAATTCGTTAAACACAACGACAGGCTGTTTGTAACCTAGGCACTTTCTAGGTCTGGCGTTTAGCGCACGTTCTATAT
>NZ_JAMXSK010000054.1:0-7582 GCF_024124645.1 Pseudoalteromonas sp. Ps84H-4
CTTGAAACATCGTTCAGGTGGCGGCATCGATTCCTAGCGCTACCATCAGCACTGAAGGCGAGCAAACTAGAAGGTATTATCGAGGCTGACGAAACACTTTTTCCCTACTCAGAGAAAGGCTCAAAACGGATGACTCGTCAGCCCCGCAAAAGAGGGATGAAAGCGAAAAAACGAGGGCGTTCAAAAGATGACTGGGTGCCCGTTTTAACGGTCAGAGACAGAGCCAAGAATACGTATGAGGCCGTTGTGCCAAGTGTTACATCGGCAACTCTGCATAAGGAGCTAGCAGGAAAATTAGAGAAAGACAGTGTGTTATGTAGTGATGGATATAAGCCCTACATAGCTCTTTCTGAGAAAAATGATTTAATACACAAGCGCTTAGACGTGGCGGGAGGTGTTAAGGTGATAGATAAAGTCTTTCATATTCAAAATGTTAACGCCTATCACAGTCGTCTGAAAGCGTGGATAAAACGGTTTCACGGAGTAGCCACAAAATACCTAGAACATTACCTTGGTTGGTTCAGGTTTATGGATAACCCAGAAAACCTTAACGGAAACAGGCTCTTTTCGATTCAACAACAGTTAATCAGAACATAGCCTTTATCTATATGTGCCAGTATTTTCTGAATAACGTGTATATCTATAATACAAGCGATGATGCTTACATTGTGGTTCTCGCATTTTTCGCATTCGGTAATGTCTATATTGAATACCCGCTTTAACCGCTGTGCCCATGACATAGCCCTTGCATGGTAAGGTTTATCTGATTGCCCATCTTTTTGATTGACAATTTTCGGGCTGTTTTTGCCTCTCTGTGACGCAGTAATTTGTGCTCTTAGATTGCTGTTGGGAGCAAATACCCCATAAAATCGGGTGAGATTTAGTCTTGGCGGTGGAATGAGGGCCACTAGTTTGCCAATAAAGTCGAGCGGTTCAAAGAATACATGTGTTGTGCCGTCTCGATAGGGTGTTTTTAATTCATAGCGCACTTTTCCATGGTCAGTCATACTTAAACGCTGTTCACTAATCGCTGGGCGGCTGATGTAGCGACATAGTCTTTCTAACTTCTCTGGCTCATCGGCATTAGCGAAGACCCCTGCGTGTAAGGAAAAACCTGAGGTATTGGCTAACTGACCATATTCGCCTTCATTGCTGGCAGGGAGTGTCTGTAGTGTAAACACCTTTTGACCTTGTTGTGGTCCCATGGCAATCCGATAGCTGACGGAGGCCCCTTGCAACTGCAATAGACTATCTTCATCATCAATAGGTAAGTTAAGAAAACTGTTTTCTATGTCGCGCTCCACTAACCCCACTTTCTCCAAATAGTTGGCAATTCGATAGCTAATGGTGTGAACTAGCTCCACCATGTCGCTATGGGACGGCGCTTTGATGCGGGTAAAAGTCGTACCACCCCATGGATTTTCACTTATTGCACCTTCTAAGAACAACATGTGGAAATGGATGTTTAGATTGAGGGCGCTACCAAATCGCTGAATAAGGGTAACAGCCCCAGTTTTCGATTGTTTGTTGGTAAAGCCGGCCTTGTTCACAATGTGCGTGGAAATGGCGCGGTGAATGATTTGCATCACTTTGCTCAATTCACTTGGGTTTCTTGCTAGCAGTAATCGAAGTGGAATAGGTAAGCTTAAGACCCACTGACGAATTGGATAACCAAGTAATACGTCATCTACAAGTAGCGCTGCACTTTCTGCCATTCTTCTGGCTCCGCAGCTAGGACAGAAACCTCTGCGTTTACAGCTAAAAGCGACTAACTTTTCATGCTTGCAGTCATTACACACCACGCGTAAAAAGCCGTGCTCTAGTCGTCCACAACGCAAGAAATCATCAAACTCACGCTCAACATAATTGGGTAAATACTTGCCTTGGTCGGCTAGGTTTGCGGTAAAGTCTGGGTAGTAACGTTCAACCAATTGATAGAGTAGCGTTGTTTCTGGTCGATGGCGCTTGTATGTTTCACTTTGTTGTAATGCCAACACACTCCTTCATCCCTGAATTGTGTACCGACAAGTGTGGCAAAAAAAGACCTAACTTACGACTGGTTGAATGTCCGGTTTGGATGTTTTTTGTCAGTCAACTAAAACCGCAAACAACTCATTAAATGTCGAATTTTCACTCACTTCTCAGTGCCCAGAAGCGAATCATGCAGACGCTGGAACATCACTCTGATGGCAGACAGAACACAACCATCACTTGGACAAGCCTCTGCGGACACTGCGGTAGCGGAGCGTGCAACATTTACATAATGCCATGTCCCAGTATGCTTATATTTAGCCTGTTTGCGCACGGTATCTGGCCAGCCACATAACTGGGGGAAGGTTTTCGCTTTAGCACCGTACCTAGGTGTTGCTTTCGCCACCAACGCATCAATACTAAAACGCACAGGGTCACTCACTTGCTGGTAAGCCAGATCGCAAATTTTCGCATGCGTAGAATAATTAAAGGCATGCACTGGCCAACTGACCATCAACACCAAAAGGAAAGCGAGGCGAGACACTAGAACCACCTAATCATTATTATAAGTGGATCTCATTCTGATACAGACACCAAGTCTTGTGAAGCCATCAACGTGATAAATCACAGAATATTGACCTGCCATTTTTAACGCTCGGCGCTTAACAACGCCAGTCAGATTTTAAGCCACGCTGGACGAGTTAAAAATTCACGCTGTGCCGCAAGCACTTCGTCCTTATGCTCCTTGGTAATGTAGGGGCGCTCCAATGAGAAAACCTGATAAATACCACTTAGCAGCATTTCTTGGGAAATATCCTGAGTATCACCGGCCATTAAGTTGCAATGCAAAAAAGAAAACCAAGATGTCACAACAATCCAAATATTAAGCGCTAGATCTTCAGCCTCTTCCTGACTGATACGAAGTACTCCGGCCTCATTAAGTGCAAGCAAAATACGATAGATCTGTGCCAAGCAATGTTGAAAGAAGTCTCGATAACGACGGTGCAATGATGGGTCTGCACTGAGCAATGATTCCATGTCTCTGTGCATAAATCGGTATTCCCACAGTCCCTTAAACGTCTCCATTAAGTACCTCAGCTTATCGGACGTAGAAATCCCGCGCTCTTCAGGCAGCTGAAGTACTGTCATTACTCGATTTTCGTAGTGAGTAAACAGCTCAAAAATAATCGCCTGCTTATTTTTGAAGTGGTAATACAGATTACCCGGCGAAATTCCCAAGTGTGCGGCGATGTGATTAGTAGTGACATTGCGCTCTCCTTGGTCATTAAAGAGGACCAAACTGGCTTCAATTATTCGATCTCTCGTGCCCATACGACGAATAACTCCAAGATAATTCAGACGGCATGTTTGCGATATAACCTACTTCACAACCAACAAAACCATACACATAGTACGCTAACGTGCCGCATTTTACGTCAAATCCAATGCTTTTACGGTCTTTCTAGGCATCACCTATTGACGTTTTAGAGTAATAAATCTAATAATGCAAATACGATTGTCCTACAACACCCGGCTAGCACCAAACTAACCAGAACACAGGCCAGACAACAGGAGCTCAATATGGTTGCCACAGTGACACAACTGCATTCACCAGCGCAGGAGATTGAACGCCTTCAATCCTTATTCGCGAAGCAGAAAGCGGCTTTTAGGCACACCCCTATGCCAACGGCTAAGGCCCGTATTGAACAACTAAACAAGCTAAAAGCAGCGGTTATACGACACCAAGACTCCATTGCTAGTGCAGTCAATGAAGATTTTAGCTGCCGCGCCAAAGATGAAACCCTGATCGCTGAAATCATGATCACGGTACAATCACTAAATTACATGATCAAAAACGTGCGTAAATGGATGCGTCCGTCACGCCGTCATGTAAGTGCATTATTTGCTCCGTCATTTAACCAAGTGGTTTACCAACCACTCGGCGTTGTCGGCATTATGGTGCCTTGGAATTACCCAATCCAACTGGCCATCGTACCGCTCGCCACCGCGATTGCCTCGGGCAACCGAGCCATGATCAAGATGTCGGAATTTACCCCAGCCGCCAACGCGGTAATCAAAGATCTGCTGGCCGAAGTTTTTGACGAAGAGCATGTCGCCGTAATTGAAGGCGAAGTTGAAGTCTCCACCGTCTTTTCTGAAACCCCTTGGGATCATTTAATATTTACTGGCTCCACCGCTGTGGGTAAGCACGTCATGGCTGCCGCCGCGAAAAACCTAACCCCGGTGACGCTAGAGCTCGGCGGAAAATCTCCCGCGATTATTGCCCCAGGTGCCAATATGGATGACGCGGTTGAGCGCATCTGCTTTGGTAAAGCTGTCAACGCCGGGCAAACCTGCATAGCACCCGATTATATTTTGCTCCCAAAAGGCAAAGAGAAAGAGTTTATTGCCAAGTACAATCAAACCTTTGCACGCTTGTACCCAACACTTCGTGACAACGATAATTACACCGCCATCATAAATGACCGCCAATATGAACGGCTCGTTACTTGGCTCAAAGATGCAGAAGATAAGGGCGCAAGCATTACTCAAATTAACCCGGCGGACGAAAACTTCTCCGGAACGCGCAAAATGCCGCTGCATATTGTCGAGAACGGAACCGACAACATGACCATAATGCAGGAAGAGCTATTTGGTCCCATTTTGCCGATCGTGCCATATGAGTCATTCGACGCCGCGCTTAAGTACATTAATGACCGCGAGCGCCCCCTCGCATTGTATTTATTCAGTTATAATCGTGATCTAGAGCAACAAGTGCTTGAACAAACCCATGCAGGCGGCGTATCAGTCAATGATACTCTCATGCACATTGCTCAAGACGATATGCCATTTGGTGGCGTTGGCCCGTCTGGTATGGGCCACTACCATGGTAAAGAAGGCTTTGTATCGTTATCCAAAGCCAAAGGTGTGCATCGGAAAGGCCGCTTCAATAGTGGACGTTTTATTTATCCACCCTATGGCACCGGCATACAAAAATTGATTTACAAATTTTTTATCCGTTAAATGCGATAATGAGTGTACTTGCCGTAAATTTAAAAGCGCGGACGGCCAAATACAAAGGCACACCACAGAAACTCTAAGTGCTATCGGTTTAACATTTATAAGGCATTTTAAAGACATGAAATGCCGTAGACATGATTCTTGGTGAATCTTTCATCCTTGAGGACAACAAACAGATGAAATTTGATTACATTATCGTTGGCGCGGGAGCAGCTGGTTGTGTATTAGCCAATCGCCTCTCAGAAGACCCCAACAATAAAGTGTGCCTTATCGAAGCAGGCCCAGCCGACAACAGTATTTTTATTAAAGTACCCGCTGGTATCATTTTCATGATGCGCTCGCTCACTCGCAACTGGCGTTACTGGACAGAACCGCAAAAAGCACTCAATAACCGCAAAGTGTTTATCCCTCGCGGCCGAACCTTAGGTGGCTCTTCCGCGGTGAATGCAATGTGCTACACGCGCGGGCATAAGTGGGACTTCGATCACTGGGAATCCTTAGGCAACAAAGGTTGGGGCTACGACGACGTACTGCCAATTTTTAAACGCAGCGAACACTACGAACCGGGCGCAAATGAATTTCATGGCGTCGGCGGCCCAATCAACATCGCTGATTTACAATCGCCTTTAGAAGTCAGTAAAGCCTTTGTCGATGCCGGTGTTGAAGCAGGCTATCCAGCGACTGACGATCTAAATACAGATAAACCTGAAGGTGTCAGTTTATTCAAAGTGTTCCAGAAAAATGGCGAACGCTTTGGCGCTGCACGTGGCTACCTTCACCCGGTAATGAGTCGTCCAAATCTCACCGTAATGACTGGCGTCACCGTCAACAAAGTTCTGTTTGACGGTAAGCGAGCGACCGGCGTTGAAATTCTACAAAAACGCAAAAAAGTAACGCTAGAAGGTGCCGAGATTATTTTATCCGGTGGTGCCATTAACTCACCGAAGCTGCTGAAACTGTCCGGCGTTGGCCCCAAAGACGAACTTGAAAAGCACGGTATCCCTCTCGTACATGAATTACCTGGCGTCGGCGAAAACTTACAAGACCATCCGGACATCTTGGTGGTTCAAAAAAGTAAGCGTTCAGACACGATTGCCATCACACCTGGAGTGTTGTTCCTGAAAGGGCCCGTCGCTTTATACAATTATATTTTCAAAAGAACCGACCTCCTGACATCAAACGTTGCAGAGTCAGGCGGTTTTATTAAGTCACGTCCTGAGGAAGAAATTCCTGACATTCAATTCCATATGAGTAGCGTGCGCTTAGATAACCACGGTCTGAATTTATCCTTTACCTTTGGCTACGGTTATTCGGGTCACGCTTGTGTGTTGCGCCCAAAAAGCCGAGGCACTCTTAAACTAAAAGATGCTAACCCAAACAGTCACCCACTGATTGATCCTAATTTATTGGATCACCCTGATGACTTTGAAGGCATGGTGCGAGGTGTTAAAGCCGTGCGTAACATCTTTGCGCAAAAAGCATTCGATTCATGGCGCGGCGATGAAATATTTCCGGGTAACCACGTGCAAAGTGATGAAGAAATTCGCGAATTTATTCGTCAAAAAGCAGACAACATTTATCACCCTGTTGGCACCTGTAAAATGGGACACGACGACATGGCGGTAGTGGATGACACACTCAAAGTACATGGTATGGAAGGGTTGCGAGTGGTCGACTCCTCTATCATGCCAACCTTGGTAGGTGGTAACACGACAGCGCCGACCATTATGATTGCCGAAAAAGCCTCTGATATGATCTTGGGCTGATTACCCAACGTATGACATATAGTACGGCGTAGCGGCCTATTTAGGCCGCTACCTTTTTTAACGACAAACTTAGATCAAACTTCGAATTACCTCAACGGCGATAGGCACCGAAATTACTTTCAGCCCGACCGTTTACCTGTCATACCTCTCCCCCACTGTAAAACACCAGCATAAACCCACTACTGGCACCTCACGACAACCTGTAACAAACCTTTCGCTATTTCCTGTTACTATCAAGACCCTGTTATCTTGAAAACAATGCGTTACCCTAAAAACAATGCGCTACCTTAAAAACAGTGAATGACCACAAATACAGTGATACGCAGGTATTATAATGAAGCACTGCATACTACTCATTTTCACATTGGCATGTATAAGCGGCTGTACTGGCGTGCGCTTTAATGAACGTGAACGCTTAGCCGAACGAGTATAAGACGGATTAAAGCTATTTTCTACCCCCTATGACAGTTGTCTTTTTGACTAGATTGGTTTGTTGAATTATCGAATTGTGGGAGTATTTTAAGGCGTGTTAGTTTGCAATGTCTTGCGACGATAGGCCTTTGGTGCAGGAAATGGGGGGTGAAGCGCGAATAGCCCCACCATTTACTAGCGTTTTTCTTTACTCTTGCAGCAGTAAATGGAGCCTACGCCCCAAAATTGAAGTCACGTTGAATAGTGAAATCGTTTGTGTATTGTTCATCAGGTGGTGCACGCAAATGTGGCAATAGCTTTGTTTGTTTAGAAGTTGGGTGCTTTTTATCTATATGTGCCAGTATTTTCTGAATAACGTGTATATCTATAATACAAGCGATGATGCTTACATT
>NZ_JAMXSK010000055.1:0-7181 GCF_024124645.1 Pseudoalteromonas sp. Ps84H-4
ATAAAAATGCTATTTTGTTCATACTCAATGCGGTTGTTGATTGGTTATGTTTGGCGACTGATCTGATCGCGCAAACCGCATTGAGTTCCCTTCCTCGGGTGATCTACTATTTGGAACAGCTATTTAGGATGCCAGCCCATACCTTTCTAATTCATATGTAACATTTTTTCTGTCGTACTGGCATCAAGATAACCAGAACTGAGCAAACAATCTCAAAGGTTGTACAAAATAACACTAAAGTTTTTTCATTAAGTTTTATTGTTATGCTCTTGTGGTGGCTTTCGCCACCACTTTATTAGTTTTCAAGTTCCACCATATCTTTCGCTGCAATGTCACCAGACACTAGCTTTACAGTTGCGAAATGATCATTCACAATTTTAGTAATTTGTACCGTTCCTACCTTTTCGATAGTGTAGGGATCTTCACCTTCACTCAATACTATTCTTTCATGGAATCTAATAACACTGTATTTTTGCCCAACCTCTGCGCCATGCTTAGCACCAATACAGATTAGAGTTCGATTATCAGAACTTTCTACTACCTGACCTCTCATCATGTATTTATGATAAAAAGTGGTATTGGAACAACCCACTAAATATAAACCGAATGTAAGCAATAAAAGAGCTTTTATATAGGGTGTTTTCATCACTGTTACCTCATTTGACTAACTAATTATCTATACACTTTTTTATGAATTCATTTGTTTTTCCGGCCAGCCCCCGAAGGTGCTTGATGACAACTCCAAGGCTTATGAACAGAGTTATCTTTGATGTTCTGATCAACAAATTTATAGTAACTTTCTTTAGTATGTGTCCACCAATCATTATGAACATCTGCGCCATACTTACGGATTACCTCCTCAATCCCATCAAGGCTTACGTTTGCGGCATCATAGGCAAGGTGTATTTCACCTTCTTTGATGTTGTAACTAACTTCATCTATACCAAAAAGCTGATCTATTTCTTTTACTAACTCGTCACAGCTTTCTTCTGTGACATTGCTAAGCTTTAGATTTCGAACAACTAAATTTTGCTCTCTAACGCCAACTCTACGATCTAAATCGCTCATAATTTTTCTCCTAATGTTTGTGTGAATGCTGTTGATTGCTATCTTTCATTTCTTCCATTTTGCGGTTCATCTGCGGCATCATGTTCCCCATCATTTCTAAATGATGTTCAGCCATCTTGATTTGTTGATGCATTGGCATTTCTTCCATGTTTTTGTGCATCGATTGCATCATCTTCATCATTGAACGGTGATGTTCAACCATCATCTGCTGTTGCTTTTCAGGATCTTTTTCAGTTTTAATGGCATGGACTTCCTTTTTCATTTCCATCATCTTTTTGTGCATTTCTCCCATGTTCTCATGTGGTATTGCCATGCCTTGATGCATATCAGCTTTGTTCGCACCTTCATGTTTATGCTCATTGTTTTGGGCAAATGAGCTAGTGGTTATCAGTAGTGAACTAATAAATAAAATTGATTTAGTTAACGTTTTCATGATTTTTACCTTCTACACTTTTATTAAAATTTGGGATCCAACTTGGTGTCGATTCCATATACCTGTGGTACTCCGAACCAAACTCAGCAATCGCTTGTGCTTCTTCGCGTTTCGCTAGCTTGACGTAAACAACGACTAAGATCGGAAACATCGCAAGTGTTGGGATTGTCGGCCACTGCAATAAAAAGCCGAACATGATTAGAATGAAAGCTACATACTGTGGGTGGCGACACCTTGCATACCATCCAGTTGTAGCCAATTGAAGATGCTTTTGCGCGTGATGCAATACATTCCATGCTGAAGACAACATAAAGAAACCTGCAACAATAAACACCATACTCACTATATGAAATGGGTCCCAATGGGCATCACCTTGAAATCCAAAGAAAGTATGTAATAAATGCCCATTCTCATGCGCAAAGAAATTTACTTCTGGATAGGTCTCCGTCAGCCACCCCGACAGAAAATAGATAGTTAAAGGAAAGCCATACATTTCAGTAAATAGGGCAACAATAAAGGCGGAGAACGCTCCAAGGCTTCGCCAATCAGTAGATGTTTTTGGTTTGACAAAACTAAAGGCAAAAAAGATAAAAATTGCTGAGTTCAGTATCACCATTGACCATAAGCCATAATCATATGTCTCATTCATCACTGTTCTCCTTTTTATGTGATTCCTTACGTCCTTCTTCTAAACCTTGTATGTAGCCGTCACGATAGGCAGCATTTTTATCCGTGAGTTCTTGAAAGCTCTCTTCCTTTTTCTCATCAGGCGCATGTGAATGATCGTGGCCATGTTTGCCATGACTGCCATGCATAAATACGTGCATCAACGGGCATAGCAATAAAATCAAATAAGGAAGAAATTGCAGTACATGCTGTCCATGTTCAAAGATTAAAAAATAGGTGGCTGCGGCAATAAGCACCAATGCAGCCCAACCCGTGGGTGTTGACCAAAATTTAGGGTGCTCATTTTTCATATTGGCCTCCTATTGACCTTAAATCTTCCGCTGAAGCTTCAGACTTAGAATTTATCCAGAAGAGATTATCCACAGGGGAGATACTAACTAGTCCTTCTCCTTCAACGTTGGTATACGCTGCATCAAGCAAAACTTTAGCAACATGTTCTGCATCATCAAAAGCAACATAAATTGTCATAACTATATGTGCTGATTAGTGATTTCTGTTGTAAGTATCAGCATATGCACCTCTGCCCGTTGCTTTATGAATGGTAAAGCCTTTATAGCCATGTGAAAGTAGTGCCTCTTCTACTCGTGTTAACACCATTTCATCGAAAATGGCGGTCACTTTTTTCATGTTCATAAACCCTCCTAAACAACCTTTAAGACACCGCGATACATTTGCATCTGACAATGAAACTCATGCTCTCCCGGTGATAAGTTCAATAAGGTAATTTGAGTAATTTCATTTAATTTAAGCTGCTCGCTTATCTCCAATGATGGAATAAGCATTGTTTCAGCGCAGGGTGATTGATCTTTGCGCATAAACTTCAGAGTGACAGGTTGACTAGCAGACACTTGGATTGAGGATGGTGAATACACGCCATCCCTCACTTCAATGAGTACTTCATTACCTTGAACAATTGTTTTATTGGGTTTGTATAGCCAAAACCACCAAACAATCAGTGCGATTAACACTAAGCCTAATAAGTTAATTAACATCATCGTGTTTCTCCTTAATTCTCTTTTGCTTTAAACAAGCGAAGTCGATTTGCATTTGACACGACAGTCAATGACGAAAACGCCATTGCAGCACCTGCAATTACAGGGCTAAGCAGAATGCCAAAGAAGGGATATAGAACCCCCGCAGCAAAAGGAATCCCGGCTACGTTATAGACAAACGCGCCAAACAAGTTTTGTTTTATATTTCGTAAAGTAGCTTTGCTTACCGCTATGGCATCAGCTAGGCCATGAAGTGAACCACGCATTAGGGTAATGTCAGCACTTTCGATAGCTACATCAGTCCCTGTGCCTATGGCGAAGCCAACATCGGCTAACGCTAGCGCAGGAGCATCGTTGATGCCATCTCCTGTCATACCAACAATTTCGCCGCCTTCTTGTAGCTCTTTCACCTTGTTGGCTTTATCTTCTGGCAGCACTTCAGCAAGAAACTCACTAATACCCGCTTTTTTGGCAACAGCAGCAGCGGTTTCCTTGTTATCACCCGTTAACATGATGACGCGTATACCATTAGCCTGAAGTCGTTTGATAGCAGAGATTGAGTCTGACTTGATAGGATCTGCAACAGCAATGATTGCTGCAAGTTCACCATCTACAGCAAAGTACATAGGTGTTTTGGCTTCTTTGGCTAAAGACTGCGCTTGTTCAACAAAGCCTGTGAGGTCTATGCCTTTTAACTTCATTAGTTTATCGTTTCCGAAAAGCAGAGCTTTATTGTTGCAGTTTGCTTCTACACCAAAACCCGTAATGGCGTTAAACGCTTCAATTTTTAGTAACTCAATATCCTTATCTAACGCACTTTCAACAATCGCTTGCGCTAAAGGGTGCTCTGAGCCGCTCTCTAAACTTGCAGCAAGCTGTAGTACGTCTTTTTCGTCCGTAGCTTTTGCTAAAACAATATCGGTTACCTTAGGTGCCCCTTCAGTAATAGTGCCCGTTTTATCTAAAATCATGGCAGTGATTTTAGAGGCGGTTTGCAGTGCCTCACCGTTTCGAATTAGCACGCCTGCTTCTGCGGCCTTTCCTACTCCGACCATGACAGACATGGGCGTTGCCAAGCCCAAAGCACATGGGCAGGCAATAATGAGTACAGTAGTTGCTGATACGATGGCAAAAGCAATTGCTGGCTCAGGTCCAAAGTTAAGCCATGCTAGCGCACTTAACACAGAGATGATCATGACAACAGGAACGAAAAAAGCTGAAATAACATCAGCCAAGCGGCCAATCGGCGGTTTAGAATTTTGTGCTCGTTTCACCATATTGATGATTTGCGCAAGCGCCGTGTCTTTTCCAACACGTGTGGCTTTAAACATAATCATGCCTGATTTGTTCAAAGTACCAGCGACAACCTCATCTTCTTCGGCTTTTTCAACAGGCATAGGCTCGCCTGTCAGCATGGACTCATCAATAGAGGTGTGCCCTTCCAATACCACACCATCGACGGGAATTTTTTCGCCCGGTTTTACCTTTACAATATCGTTAAGTAAAACCAGCTCAATACCAATCTGAACTTCTTTGCTATCACGAACTACGGTTGCCGTTTTGGCCTGCAAGCCGATAAGACGCTTAATGGCCTCAGAGGTTTTACCTCTGGCTTTTATTTCTAATGCCAGACCTAAATCAATTAAGCCAATGATCATGGCGGTAGCTTCAAAATAAACATGCCGTGCCATTAATGGAACGGCGTCAGGTGCAAACACGACAACCATCGAATACACCCAAGCTGTACCTGTTCCTAAAGCTATTAAAGTGTCCATATTAGCGGAGTGGTTTTTAAAGCTTTTCCAAGCGCCAACATAAAAATGCTTACCTGAAAAATACATAACACCAAAAGTTAAAATGCCTACAACCAGCCAAGACATGCGTTCAAGGTTTGTTTCAACCGTCATTTCTCCAACCACAATGCTGTAGATCATCAAAGGAACGCCGAGTGAAAGGGCAATAAACGTATCGCGCATTAGCTTTTTGTAATATGCCCAATCCGCCGCCTCTTTCTCATCAAGCGCATCTGTTGCTGAGCTATCATCAATTGGCTTCGCGTTATACCCCACTGACTCAACAGCTTTGATCAATTCTTCTGTTTTAGCTGTCCCATAAACTGTTACTGTCCTATCAGCAAAATTCATTTCCGCACTGACGACTCCAAGAGTTGCCTTCAACGCCCCTTCAATTTTGCCTACACAGCTAGCACACCCAGCGCCTTCAATGATAAGCTGTTGGTTATGTGATACTTTCTCCAACGTATTCTCCTTACTTTTACACGAAGAGGATTGAGCTTTTGCCTTACAGCAACAGCCTGATTCAGTTTTTATATTTGTGTTAGTAGCCACCCTTTTTCCTCCTATGCTTTTTTAATTTGCTCAAAGTTTTCGATGAGATGACAAACCATGTTTGCAGTCGGTGCTTTGTCTTCCATTTCTTCCCATTGAGAAAGCGCAGAAGACATTTTTCCTCGAAGTGCCAACATTGCTTGAAACTGCTTTTCTGTTTCTTCAAGCCGCTCTTTGATCAGGCTTCTGACTAATGGGCACGCACTTTTACCATCTTCAGATTCATTAATAATTTCCTTGATATCTGCAACGGAAAAACCAAGGTTTCTGGCACTTAAAATGAATTTAAGTCTCGATACTTCTTTATTCGAGTATGACTTGTAGCCGTTCACTGACTTAGCTGGTTTTAACAATCCTAATCTGGTGTAATAGCGCACCGTATCAGCAGTCGTTCCAAGGCTTTTTGCCAGCTCTGCAACTTTCATGTTCACTCCTTAGTTCTTCACCTAAGTTTGTAATCTCACCTACAGCTTAGACCTGTGTCTAAGACACAGGTCAAGTGATTATTCGTGATTAATAATGCAAAAGCTAAAAACTAATTTTTTGGTAAAAGAGAAATCTCGGTCAAAATCGACAGCATTAAGTACTGTAAATAGCAATAGTTTGAGCATTTTCATAATGCCTTTCCAAATATCGTACTAATCGTTCAAAACAATTGGTTATTTAAACCAATGAAAAAATCATTCTATTTTGATGGGAGTGGCGAAAAAAAGACGCACTGTTCCCGTGATTAGCCAATAATTGGTGGACGATAAAGTAAGAGATGGATACCAGATTTTGGTAGGGGTGTACGCTGTAGAATTAGCTCAGAATGAATATTGCAAATACCTTCGTCTTGCGCTTCCACAAGATAGGCATTTAAATGAAAGCTTGTACAAAAACCGCCTTCACAACAAACACAATCACCAGCTTTACATTTTTCACAGTCTTCATCACCATGACGGTTTTTAGAATCTTGCGAATTTTCAGTGTGATAGTGACTATTGTCAATCATTGATTGATGATGCATATTTTTGCTTGGTTGTATAATATGCGTGTCGGATGAGCCATTATGATGCTCTTCACAATTCATTGGTTTAGCAATAGCAAAGCCATGCTGCGTAAGCAACAGAGTAATTACCACTATTTTAAACCACTTGAAAAGTCCAAACATTATCATTCCTTCTTTAGCACCTACAATATTAGCCACTTTGTAAAAATAATTTTATGATCTTGATCAAACTTTGAACTAAAACCTAAACTTTTTACTTTTTACTTTTTACTTTTTACTTTTTACTTTTTACTTTTTTAAACAGCTTAAACTTAACAAGTATAAAAGGGGTGTCTAATTTATACTCATGAGATTGAAGCCAAGCATGAGCACCATTAAAAAAAATAAAAACCCTACGCTCATAACTAGGTATTGAGTAATGGATCATTTTTCCAATTGTTCAGCTTTAAGCGCAGTACTTTGCAACAATCGGTTCTATCCCGGGCACATCCTATTCCCGTTCATCAAAAGTGATAAAATGGCCTATTGTACGTCTGTGAACTACTCGCGCCTAAAGGCATCGAGCTTCCAAGATAATAGCCTAAGCTACTAACCTTTCTTTTTTGACGCTTCGTTGGACACCGCTAGTCGAGCTTTTGACTCGGCTAGTCTTACGATTGCCT
>NZ_JAMXSK010000056.1:0-5480 GCF_024124645.1 Pseudoalteromonas sp. Ps84H-4
GGCAATCGTAAGACTAGCCGAGTCAAAAGCTCGACTAGCGGTGTCCAACGAAGCGTCAAAAAAGAAAGGTTAGTAGCTTAGGCTATTATCTTGGAAGCTCGATGCCTTTAGGCGCGAGTAGTTCACTAAATATAGGCTAAGTAAACAGCAAGCAATGCACATATTTGGATTTAAGAAAACAACATACCACAAGTACACGAGCCCAAAATACGAAGAAGAGATAAGTAACAGTGTTTCAATTATTTGCGAGTGCCTTGATCACATGGGTAAAGGAAAAGCAAAGAGATACTTAGAACTAAAACTCTCAACACACCGAGATAAGTCAGTTAGAAAACTATTAACCTGACGTATAGTCTTGTTTACTCTTAGGGGGTGAACTATGTTTATAATAGCTCATATTGCGTTCGTTACCTTTGCATATTTAGGGATTCATTTGGGAAAATTTGTTTTTAGCAAAAAATTACTAGGTAATTGAGCGATACCCCCTAGATTTATCTAATTTTAATATTAAATTAAGCTTATATTTGTTTCGGTTTTTTTACCCCACCTATAAAAAGTTAATATTAAAAACATGGAGTTATTGAAACAACAGTGTGAAGTGAATCACTTATGGGCGCCACCTTAATGTCGAATAAGGGGAGCTCATAAAGTTTCGAAAAATTTTTAAGTATGGAAGTTTGACAATAATAAGCACAGCCTCTATATTTAAAGTGTATTTAATAAATTATTGAGCCAGCAAATTCCTAATTGATTATCAATACCCAAGCATACAAACTCACCTTCATCCCTAAGTTTGTATGCTTTTTTCTTTTGTATCCTAGTTTAGCCAGAATGACGCTGGATTTGCTTTTTGTGCTTCTATACTTTGCTGGTTTGGTATTCTATAACAGAGGTTTAGCTATTAGGTGACATTTTGTTCTTGTCGAGCATTTTCTATTGTTAAAGACTCCCTATATTCAGCAGTTTCTGCTGTCAGTTTCCAATGAACATCAAGTAAATCCTGCTGCTCAACTACTTGTCTAACCTCTGCTATAGAGGTTTTGAAAAACTCTTTTTTGGGATTTACTTTGTTTACTTGCTCTCTCAAATCTTCTGTGAAGTTATTTTTCTAGTGTAGGGGCATCCACACTATAGATCATGGTATGCATATCAAATGATAATGGAGCAAAGGCACCTCAGAGCCCTTTTACTCTATCAGGTGGCTTTAATTGAGCAAATTTTAATTAAAAATCTAATGAAAATTAGGATTTAGATGGAAATATAGATTTTAAAATATCTTCAAATAAATAGTCATGGCTCTATGTTTAATGAAGTGTTTTAAGAAAAAATTAACCGGATATACAATCATTGCAAGCATGGTTGGTCAAACCATTGCTGTATCAGTAATTGGGGTATGGGCTGGGTTACTATCGATTGCCACTCCATTTGAAACAGCTATTGCTGCACAGGAACGGTTTGACCAAATTCAGCAAAAATACAAAACTGATGATCCAACAAATAACCGCTCCGATGATCAACGTTTAAATCAAACGTTATTAAAATACCCACATCAAACAGTCATAAATCCAAATCGAGAAAATGAGATAATTCAAAAATACTACCTAACCCCACAGACATCTAGAACAGTTGATTTGTCTGCTTATGGTAATTATGGAGACAATGCACAGCAGCAGATTGAAGATAGCGTAAATGTTGCGAGAGACATGTCAAAGTCAGCTGTTGTTCCATCGACTAATGCTAGTGGAGGTTTAATTACAAATTATAGTAATGGAGGAGTTTCGCTTACAAAAGATGATAGTGGTAATTATGTTGGGACTATTGATGAATCAAAAGTTACTGAGCATGTTTCTAATCAAAACGAGTACACTAGCTCAGAGCTAAATCACTCTCAAACAACATTTGAGGCAGACAGTCACTATGGTAATGAGACAGAGTTTTATGCTTCAGGAACCACTAAAATAAACAGTTTGAAAACAGACACTGCTAGTGATGCAACTGTATACCAAACAATTCAATCAATTCAGAATGACAATAAACCCCCAGAAATAAACCCCAGAAGCAGTATTTTCAATTACGGATTTAATGAAGTGAATGATGCCCTTGACGGTACCGGATCATGGTTATCGTCATGTACAGATGAGTCAGTTGACATAACACGTGAATTTACATCAACACAATCAACAAATCATTTATGTATGCAACCCCTTGCAAGCAATAGCTTATATTGCGAAGTTGAAAGAGCTACACCAGTTGCTTATGACGTAATAGTGCAAATGGCGGGTAAGGGGAAGCAGTTTTTAACAGTAGAATTTGACCTAAAGAAGCAAACTGCTAAGACAATAGCCCCAACCGATTCAATTGCAACAGAGCTGAAATTTGAAGGTCCAAGTTTTGAAGATTTCTGCACAGTTAATAATACTAATATTAATAGGGTAAGCCTTGGTGCTTGGCCCAACACCACACTAGATGGAAGTATTGATGAAAGTACTTGGATTCGAGAGTTGCAAGCGCCAACATGTGCAAATGGTTTAAAAGGTATTGTCCAAGTTGAAGATAAAACTGATGATAGTGGTGATACAAAATGGATCTTGAACGCTCAAGTAAGATACAGGTTTACTGGTGAAGTAGGGGAAAACAAGCAGTATCCAGCTGGTTGCTATGATGCGATTGAAAGTGAGCTTAAGGAAAGCAATGGCTTAGCAGGGTTTAGTGACACAATTAGTGGTGGTACTGAAAGCCGGTTTGAAGGTTTTTGTAAATTTGATAGCTATACAAATATCGAGGTTGGTAGCGTTGGATTACCCCCAGAAATATTAGAAACAGTCCCTCCTTTTTATAATGGTGATACAGGAAATAAAACTTGGAGAGTTAACCTTGATGGATACAATTGTGATCCTACTAAAGGTGAAGATTACTGTATTGTAACTCGGAGAGCCACTGAGGAAGAAAAAGCAGCAGGGATAGGGGATGAATTCCAATGTTATTCCTGGGATGAGATAGAATCTCAACCAAACCACTGCACTACCTACCAAACTGATACGCAATGTCAAGAAATTGAGAGAACATGTGCTGAAGGGTGGCTTTGGGAGCGAGATGACGCCGATGATATTTGCTTCGCTTACACAATTGAGTATCAATGTGATGAGGAGGTTGTTTCGACTGTAACAAGCTCCGTAACACAGAATACCTGTGCGGCTACATTGCCTTGTGTTGGAGGGAATTGTGAAACATCAAATAGTGAAGTTAATGATCAATTCGCAGATGTTCTTGCTATGGCTACAGTAATACAACATATGGAAGATGGGATGAACTGTGAAGATCCTACAGACCCATCAACGTGCACTATTTTTAAAGGTGAAGGCAAATTTTGCTCTTGGGAGCCAAGTGGTTTAGGTAATGACTGTTGTGAGGCTCCTGATGGTGTTGATATTTATGAATATGCACAAGCTGCTTATGGCATGCTACAAGCAGATGCATTTGTAGCTGGACTAGATGGAACCAGTAATGCTGTAGTAGGCGGCTATCAGAGTCTGAGAGAACCTATTGCTAATGCAGCTACAACTGCTGGTGAAGCTGTTTCAAGCGCTTGGTCTTCAGTGTCTACAGTATTTACTGATGCGGCAAGTACTGCGGCAGGTAATGCAGTAGGGGAGGTGGTTGATGCATCTGGGGCCGCAATGGATATTTTCTCTAAGCAGGCTATGGAAAAACTACAACAAGCGGTTATGAAATATGTTTATGATTCGATTCCAGAGGAGTTAGCTCAGGCATTAATGACAGAGACTGTTAAGAATGGGGCATCAACAGTGGTGCTATCAGAAGGAGCAAGTCAAGCTGTAGCGGTAATTGGTTATGTATATGCTGCATACATGGTGTATCAATATATTAAACTAGCTTTAAATTTGCTCACTGCTTGCCACGAGTATGAAATGGATATGGGAATTAGGCTTGCTACGAAACAATGTATTCCCGTAGGAAAGAAATATTGTGCTGAAGATGCTTTGGGTGTCTGCTATCTACGTCGTCAAGATTATTGCTGTTATGACTCCATCCTATCTCGAATAATAATGGAACAAGCATCCCCAATGCTTGGCCATGACCTAGAAGAATATACAACAGAAGAAGTTGATGGTTCAAAATTAAGGAATTGTCCGGGGTTAACCCCTGAACAACTGTCTAACCTAGACTGGAATCAAATTGATTTAAGCGAATGGATTAACATAATGATCGAGTCTGGTATTGCTGATTTTGCTCAAGACCTTGATAAGCTAACTGGTTCTGGTCGACTACTTAATAATGAAGGTCGAGAAAACGCTGTTGATAGAACAACACAAAGAGCTGTTGACGCTGAGCTTGCTGAGAGAGCTATTGAAACAAGAAGTATCATAAATGCAGATGATATTGATTGTTCATATGTGCCGAGACCATTGGCATGCTACTTCCTTAATGATTAATGATTAATGATTAATGATTAATGATTAATGATTAATGATTAATGATTAATGATTAATGATTAATGATTGTAAAGTTGCGCGATATAAATAATAAAGTACGATAGAGACACTTTCGGGACAAACGAGGAAATCTATGAAAAATATAACTAAAATATCCTTAGCTTCAGTCATGGCATTAACTTTATCAGCTTGTTCATCAACAAAAGAGCCAATTGTGTTTGATAGCTTTCAAGCAAATGAGAATGACTCATTTGCAAAAACAACAATGCGCTTAGCTGGCAGCAATAAGTTTATGGACAGTGCTGACGGAAAGTCAGGGACACGCAAAGTACCTGGCTCGAGTGTAATGGCTCTAGGTCAGCTGTTAATGTTAGATTTTACTGGAGCAGCCAGTACAGCCATTAATGATAGTATCATTGAAGACGAGCCTTTAGCTAAGAACGCCCAATTTATAGTTAAGGTTGAGAATGTAAGTCAATCAGCACTTGCAAATCCTGAAAGTATTATTGCTAGAGCTTCGAAAAAGCTTGATGAAATTGCTGCCAAGAAAGGGCTTGAAATAGAGTCAGAAAGGACAACAAGTACTCAGCGAATCATCAACTATAAAAACAAAAATCAATGTGAAAATTTGATTCTTGTTGTAAATAACTGCGGGCAATACATTGGGCTTGGTCGAGTTTCGTCATATGATCAAGAAAGTAAGTCTGCATATGTAATTTTTGAAGCAAATGGAAATTTTGTATCATTGCATTTAATGAGTGATTACATGGGGGATGATGTTTACTTGTATCACCCTAGAAAATTAGGATCAGGTAACTGGGATTACAGTTGGGCTATGTACGCTGGTTCTCATATAGTCATTCACAAAGGGAAAATACATAAATTTATTACTGGGCAAAATTTTGAACATTAGGCTTGCGCAATCTCACCCTTTCAAGGGCGAGTCAAGCAAGAGGTAACTAGTCTTTTTTCTGACTTAAAGCGCGTGAAGTTTTTACGGCTCTTTCACTTGGCGGTGTGTTTTGA
>NZ_JAMXSK010000057.1:0-4888 GCF_024124645.1 Pseudoalteromonas sp. Ps84H-4
ATCAACTGCTTGTAACTCATGGTAAATGCTTCTGTTTGTTTGGCGACGATAGAGTACCACCAACAGGCAGTTGATCTCTTCTCACCGTTTAACCATGAGTGGTGCACTTATTATCTGAATTCGGGGGCTGCTGTCGAATTTAAAGCAGATATAACAAGGAAAGGGGTAATTACTATTCGAATTGAGGCAGCTTCTGGAGAAAATAAACGTTATGACTGGAAAAATAAAATTTCCATTCAGCTTACTCAGCTAGGTTTGATTGAATTTCTATGCGCATTTTTATTCATTAAGGAAAGTATTGAGTTAAAGCATTACGGAGCTAAGAATGACAAATCATTAAAGGTTCAATACCAAGAAGGGAAATTGTTTCTGCAAGTATCACAAAAAGGTAAAAAGCTTTGTGGAGTACCTATTCCTATGAATGAAGCAGTACGTATAGGTCTATTTGCACTGGACTCTTATTTGAAAAACTTCGACAACATTAGTGCTGAATTTGCTGTGCAGAATTTTAACCGAGCAGCTAGTTTGGGTCTTTGAGCGCTTGAAAATGGAGGTTGAAGATGATTTTACAAAATGACGATGCTCTAGAAATACCTCATGGTAATTCATCTGTTTGGCGGTATATGAGTACTTGGAAATTTGAACAGTTACTCATAAATTCCACTTTGTTTTTTCCAAACGCTAATGCACTCTCAGATCAATATGAAGTATCTATACCTGAAAGTGTTAAAAACAAAGAAAGAGATGATCTAATTAATGATGGTATTAGTGGGAACAATCTTAACGGTGAATTGGAAGCTTTTTTTGGAACACCAATCCTAAGAAAAACTGTGTCTTTATCAACTGCTGGTCATTAACTCCACATGAGTCATACGCTTTATGGAAGATTTATCTTTCAGGTGAGGCGAATGGGGTTGCCGTTAAAACGTCGGTGAGCAAACTTAAACGCTCAGTGATTAACGGGCAAGACAGTAACCCAGAGCCATTTTATATGGGTAAAGTTAAATATAAAAAACACCTTTGCGATGATAGCCTATCAAGGCTATCACTAATAACAACGAAAAAACCATTTTATGATTTTGAAAAAGAGCTAAGGCTTTTCATATTGAATGATTCACCTCCTGAGAAGAGCTTGGATCAAACTGTTAATTTCATTCAAGGCAAGAGCGTGAAGATTGATGTTAATGAGCTTATTCAAGAAGTGTACATTTCGCCATTTGCTTCGCAAGGTTACATAGATGAGGTAAAACAATTGCTTAAAAAGTATGGTTATTCAAAAGCTTTGATTAAAGAATCTGAAATACTTGATATGTAAAATTGGCTTTAATCCACTGCACTGTTCAACTTTAACAGTGCAGTCCCCATAACCAATATATGTACTGCCCCTTACTGCTCGATTAAAAGAGTTTCAACAACTTCTTCCGTCGTATTGCTTTTGATTCTAATTTTTTTAGCGTGTTTGTTGAGCGACACAATTTCATCACAGAACCCTTCTGTTGGGTATAACGTGTACTTGTAATCGATAACCTTACCTTCATCGTCTTTTACAGCAGCTATATCATACTTCTCTAAAATGCCAGCATTAATAAGGTCTTTCATTGTTGAAGTCATATTTCTGCGAATAGCGATTAAGCGATTTTCAGTGATGTCTTCTGACTCAATAGAGCCAAACTTAATCATTATTCTTACAAGCATGAAGTGATACGTCTTTTCGGGGCTGGCGTATCTAAACAATGTATAAAGTCTGGTTGTAAGCCAACTAGATAAGGTTCTCTTAAATTGTTGCGCCTGGTTAAAGTAATATCCTTTATAAGATACAGTTTCAATTTGCTGAGCCATGTACTCATTAAGAAATACAATGCATCTCTGAGTGCTTGGCCCTTTTTTACCAGAAAAATGAATTGATCCCAGATAAGGCATTTTTGCTTCATTTGTTTCTACTTCACCATTTGAGTTGGTGCTGTAGTTAAAAGACAGTTGACTACCAGACAGGATTAGTAGCGCTTCCTTTAAATCTGGATAAGATAGTGATTGATTAACTGACTTAAGCTCTGCATTTAGTTCATTCATTTTAAAATGAATGGCGTAACGAGTGCCGCTTGCGTTATTAATCTTAGAAATATTGCCTTTCGTAGCAAGAGAAATTAATGCCCTCTCCACTTTTTCTTCGCGGTCAGATGGCCAAGCAACATAGTCTGTTTCTTTACCTTTGATTACAGCTGGTGAGATTTGTAATTCACCGGTGTATTCAACACCATCCAACTTATCAGAAATAGACCGAGAATTAACGAGCCTTTCTGGTGCTTGTCTAATTGGGTATATGGTAGTTTTAACTCTTACAAAACGAGACCATAAATCGTATAGGGGAAAGGTATTTGATAACGAATTAGATTTCAAACCTTCAAAATGCACATCAGTAAAGAGTTTAAGCTGCTCAACCTCAGCGGCTTCCTGAACTACTAACCCTTTGGTGCTGATAGTCTCTGGCAAATTATTTATTGTAAGTTTGTTTTTGCTCATACCGAAATTCCCGCATACTTGAATTTCAAATATATCAAATCGCTATATAAATAACACAGCAAAATGCACCATTATTAAAAAACTCTTTATAATCATTACGATAATAGAGTGTAACTGTGATCTGACTACCTAATTAACCTATTAAAAATAACGTGTAATTGCGATCTGGTCGTTTGAGTAACAGTATGAATAACGTGTAACTGCGATCTGAGTTCAAAACCTACCTATTTGATTAAGGTGTAATTGCGATCTGAGATGAAATTTGAGGCCATAAAATAACGTGTAAATGCGATCTGACACTATAATTGAGCCCATAAAATAGCGTGTAATTACGATCTGGGATAGAAATTGAGGCCGAAAAATAACGTGTAAATGCGATCTGGGATGAAATTTGAGGCCATAGAATAACGTGTAAATGCGATCTGGGATGAAATATGAAGTCATAAAATAACGTGTAAATGCGATCTGACACAAAAATTTAGCTCATAAAATAAAGTGTAAATGCGATCTGAGAAGCTACATAACTACTGAATAACGTGTAATTAGGGTCTGAGATTTATTTTCAGTTTATTATTTCATCAACTTACTTCTGTGTACCCGATGTGAACTTAAAACTATTGGTCAAAAATAAATCGGAAGAATTTGCTCTAAAAAGGACAGAGAAATTACAAAATAAAGTGTAAAACCGATCTGAAAAATAAAACACTTATATTTCAAGTGCTTACAGAATTATATCACGCTTAATTAAAGGTAACGGGCGAAAAAAAACTATTTTCAAATGAAAATTCACTAAACTTCTGTAGTATGTATTCAGGGGGCTGTGAATAACCCACTAAAAAAAGGTGTAATTGCGATCTGAGAAGCGTGCAATTGCGATCTGGTATAGTAATTAGGCCTATTTTCAACCATTTCGAATAAAAAACAAACTGTGATTGTGAATAAAATAAAGTGTAAATGCGATCTTGAGCAATATCTTTGTGGATATTTTACAAGCAGCCCTTTATAACCTGTTGATAATAATATCAATATGAGTACTAATAACGTGTGCTTGCGATCTAAGTAACGTGCAATTGCGATCTAAATAACGTGTAACTGCGATCTCATTTATTTTTTATTATCTTTTATAATCAACAGCTTAAAATCACAATCCACAGCACTAACCTAAAGATCTAACCTATATATTTAACCATCATTATCCTTAATGTTTATTCTTAGCTCTCACAAATCAAATTAAAAACCATTTTTGATACTTAAAAAGAAGTAACTACTCATCGTGTGAGAATTTACAACGAAATTACTAAATGACTCCTAGGTAAAGTTTTCAATTATCTGCCTTTCTTTTTGGTTTGAAAAAGATAAACAATAAGAACCAAATAGGTTAATTGGCTTGCTTTGCTAAGTAATCAACGACCCAAGGAAATACAACGTTACCTAAAAAGATCATATCAATTCATGAATGATGTTGAGAAAATTGTACTGGCCCCAAACTTCATTCGCGTAAACCACAAAAAACCCTAAATCAAAGGAAGTTTTAACAATGCGAGAATTGAATCGATTTATACGTTTGTGAAATTTTCACATTCAAATTGATGATGAAAAACTCTCATTGTATGTCCGGACACATTAAAGAATTAAAAAAATGAACACATTTGGAATCCCATCAAAATGGATTTCTAAACCATTAAATGTATAAGTTATAGGTGCGGGTAGTACAAGATCTGCGTTTTTATCAGAATGTTTTCAGCTTGATTATTTACTGCGAAAGGTAACCAATCATTAAGTTCACTTAGACATCAGTGTGCATAGCGATGATAAAGTTAGTGAATCAAATGTCAGTAGGCAAAGATTTTATCCTGTTGATGTTTGTATAGATAAAGCCAAGGTTAGTGCTGATATGAGACGTTTTTTGCTAATAATCGTGGAAAAATCACCAATATGGTTAGATTTGGGTAACAGACGCTCATCAGGCCAAATTATTTTAGGTCACACTTACGAAGAAGTTAATAAGCTACCCAGTGTGTTTGATTTATAAACCCAATTAGAGAGTGCGAAAGTAAAACCTTTAAAAATAGACCCAGTTTGCTCACAAGTACTAGGTTACAGCTTTTAAGGTTAGCTATTTTTGAACAGCTATTTTTGAATAAGTTTTAACTTGAACTGCCAGGTTTGATTTATAGAGTGTATTAAATCAGACATTGAATAGCCGGTTTGTGCCAATAACAGATTTTCAGGCGTAACACATTTCTGTCGGATAGACGACACCTGTTACCAAGTGTCGCCCTCCTAAGAACCGTACGTGCAACTTTCACTGCATACGGCTCAAGCCTTCACGAAGGCACCTAATTGGTACCCAGCAACTTATAAAGCA
>NZ_JAMXSK010000058.1:0-4309 GCF_024124645.1 Pseudoalteromonas sp. Ps84H-4
TATAGAACGTGCGCTAAACGCCAGACCTAGAAAGTGCCTAGGTTACAAACAGCCTGTCGTTGTGTTTAACGAATTACGCAATGCGGCCTAATTTAGCGAGTGGTGCACTTCGGGGTTGAATTCGCGCTTACATAACATTGCTATTACTTAGCCGAACGCTATCTAAGCTCTCCAAGTGCATGATGTTGCTGACGACGTTGAAGCGAACCAATACGGTTATTTCTAATTGAGATATCAGACTTACCTTCAAATTTAGTTGCTGTTTACACCATCATTTTGCACTTGTTTTTCGACTTGTGTGTACAAAATTTCCTGTAACTGTGTACAAACTTCCTCTTTGTTGCACTTATCTTCTGGCGATTTGACGCGAGTTCTTCTGTAGCCCTTGCTGTATAAGGGCTGAGCGACAAAAGTACTTAGGGAGTTTGATGCGTCAGTTCGCGATTATCAGCGAGAGTATCGCTCTTTTGTCGATGACAAAAATCTCCTTCTACTTATATGTAATTATGTATCAGATAATGGATTTTGATATGTAATAGCTAATCGAATTTGTGTTGTTTGAGTTACTGTGATATGTTTCTGTATATAATTATTCTTAAGTGATGCATTAAGGCGTATCGAAATGAGCTATGTAACAGAGCAGATACTAGAAAGTCTTCGAGAAGCTCGGGTACGAAAGGGGTTTAGCCAGAGAGAGTTAAGTACTCGTTCGGGTGTGCCTCAAAGCCATATTTCGAAAATCGAGTCTGGCAGTGTTGATTTAAGAATATCCAGTTTGATTGCACTTGCCCGTGTACTAGACCTAGAGCTATTGGTTGCGCCTAAAAAGTCTGTACCTGCCATCAAGTCGATCATTCGAAGTGGCCAAGGTATTAACGGCATCAGCGATGAGGGTGAGCCAATGTCGCCCGCGTATCAGTTAGAGGAAGACGACGATGACTAACCATGTCTCTACGCTCAACGTGTTGCTCTATGGTGAACCGATCGCAACGATCACCAACGTGGGTAATGACAGAACACTTTTTGCCTTTATGGATTCGTACATTAATGACGAATCGCGGCCTGTGTTAGGGCTTGGCTTTAAAGATTCGCTCGGTGGCCTGCTGACTAGCTTCAAACCTACCCAAACTAAGTTAACCCCGTTTTTCTCCAACCTTTTACCAGAAGAAACCATGCGTAATTACCTGGCTGAGCGTGCTGGTGTGAACCCAGCACGGGAGTTTTTTCTATTGTGGGTGCTAGGGCAGGATTTAGCTGGCGCGATCACGGTTGAACCGGCGGGTGGTGAAGCGCTGCCACCTAATGTGCATCAAGGCATTGACGATGAAACGAAAATTGAAGCGCCGATGCGCTTCTCATTGGCGGGTGTGCAGTTGAAGTTTTCAGCCGTGCAACAGGCTAACGGCGGCTTGACCATTCCAGCAACTGGTAAAGGTGGCTCTTGGATTGTGAAGTTGCCGTCATCTCGATTTGACGCTGTGCCAGAAAATGAATATTCAATGATGGAACTGGCTCGAATGTTGGGAATGGACGTGCCAGAAACGCAGCTACTCCCTATTAATCGGATTACTAATATCCCAAATGGCATTGGCAAATTTGGTGATAGCGCTTTTGTGATCAAGCGTTTTGACCGTGCAGATGGTCAAGCTGTTCACATTGAGGACTTTGCGCAAGTGTTTGGCGTTTATCCTCAAGATAAGTACAAAAAAGCCAGTATGCGAAATATTGCTCAGGTTATCGGTATTGAAGGGCAAGACGAAGACATTGCTGAATTTACTCGCCGACTGGTGTTCAATACCTTAATTGGCAATGCGGATATGCATTTGAAGAATTGGTCTGTGATCTACAAAGATAAGCGCACCGCATCGATTGCGCCTGCTTATGACTTTGTTTCAACCATTCCTTATATCCCCGATGATAGTGCATCGCTGAAGGTGAGCCGTAGCAAGAGATTCAGCGATTTCACGCTGGATGAGCTATCACACTTAGCGGCTAAAGCCATGTTGCCAGAAAAATTGGTGTTAGATACAGCCAAACAAACCGTAGCAGGCTTCCATGAGGTATGGGCGAAAGAAAAAGCGCATTTACCCCTTACTAAGTCAGTCATTGAAGCCATTGAAATGCATTTACGAAGTATACCGCTACGCTGAATTCCTAGTAGCTAGAGCGTGCATATTGATAAAGATGGTTTAACTTAATGCGATTTTACGGCACTTTTCGCCGTAAACTGGAAATTTGGTAAACTGCACAATGATACCGGTGTCATGATAAGGCTGATCTTCTGAACAAATCATGCATCTTTCTGACCATCAACAAGTGATGAACCAGGCGATGATAGCTTTACATTGATTTTCAGGAGAATACAGATGACAGCAGTAGCGCACCAGGTAACCCCTTTTCTAACATCTTACGAAGTGATGGCTCGTTACCACATTAGCTATACGACGCTCTGGCGAAGAATAAAAGATGGTAGCTTGCCGCAACCTCGTATCAACCGAAATACACGAAACAAGCTGTGGCACATTGAAGGTTATGTGCAAAGAGACAAGCGCCAAGGGGCTTTGTTTCCTAAATCGATTCAGCGAGCAAAGCTCCTCATAATCGCTTGAATATTAAACTACACGGTAAGTTTCAGGCATGCCTAGCCCAGTGAGTTTGTTCAACGCCTTTATCATCGCGTAAGTTTCTCCTACCTGACCGTTATAATTTCGCAGGCTCAATCTGCCACCAAGTAGTTGCTTCACTCTGTACATTGCTGTTTCTGAGATTGACCGCCGATGATAACCATACCGTTTTTTCCACTGTTTATTTGAACCATGAAGCTGTTGCCAACTGACCGCTAAGTTACGCGGATGACCTTGTTCCCAGAGCGCAGCGCCTTCCCTCGGTGGAATGAGTACTAAAGCCCGTTTTCTACGAACGGCATCGTGACAGGCTCTTGTGTCGTAAGCACCATCACCTGAGATATTGCGGATTTTGCGATGGATTTGCTTGAGCAAATTCGGCATAACTTTAGCGTCAGTGACACCGGATAAACTCAGTTCCGCTGCAATAATTTCATGGCTATGGGTATCGACAGCGATATGCAGCTTACGCCACACGCGGCGCTTGCCATCTGTGCCATGTTTCTTCACTTTCCACTCACCTTCGCCATAAACCTTCAAGCCTGTCGAGTCGATAGCCAAGTGCTCAATGGTGCCACGCGTCTTGGTTTTAAAAGCAATCTTGACGGTTTTAGCGCGTTTGCTGATGCAAGTGTAATGTGGGCACGAAAGCGGAATATCAGCCAGTTTAAACACCGAGTTGATAAAGCCTTGTAACGCTCGTAGTGGCATCGAGAAAACACGTTTAACCATCAGCGCGGTGGTAATGGCTAAGTCGCTAAATACGCGTGGTCGACCTTTCCTTGGTTGCTCGGCCTTAGCTTTCCACTGGGCGATAGCGTCCTCATCAATCCAGAAGGTAAGTGAGCCACGATTGATCAGGGCTTGATTGTATTGCTTCCAGTTGATTGTTTTATATCGAGGTTTTGACACGATTGATGGGCGAGTTGATGGGCTATGTCGATCAGATCACCAGCTATGGTTTTAGTTCAACTGATTTAGGAAACAAAGCCTCTACGGTATAGCGAGTAGATATCAAATAGCTATGTGAGAGGCCTAATTTCATGCTTAAATTGTAAGCCTTTTATTGAGGGTAAAATAGCTAACTCTAGGTTATTAACCTCAATATACTGAACTATACATAGATATGCGATGGCGCCCGTGGATAGTATAAATTAATCGAATATGTTATCTTATTTGCTTGTAATGCTTTCTCAAACTTAATAATTTTAGTTTGGTATTCTTAAATACTCCCCCTTGATTTGGCTCATACAAAAAGTTGAATAGAATAGATGGTAGCCATGAAACCCTAATCGGGGGAAGTACAAATTTGGTAATGGGATTATGGCTATAGAAGTCGTTTATCAATACATTTTAGGTTCTGCTTTTTTGGCCTTTCTTTGCATTATTGCGAGTGTAATAACTAAGCGTGTAGGTGTGCCAATATTACTAGTTTTTCTACTGCTTGGAATGTTAGCAGGAGAAAATGGTCCTGGTGGAATAAAGTTTAACGATTTTGGTTTAGCTTTTTTATTTGGACACATAGCGTTAGCCATTATTATTTTTGATGGTGGGCTTGGCGCGAATTCAACCCCGAAGTGCACCACTCGCTAAATTAGGCCGCATTGCGTAATTCGTTAAACACAACGACAGGCTGTTTGTAACCTAGGCACTTTCTAGGTCTGGCGTTTAGCGCACGTTCTATA
>NZ_JAMXSK010000059.1:0-4209 GCF_024124645.1 Pseudoalteromonas sp. Ps84H-4
GCAATCGTAAGACTAGCCGAGTCAAAAGCTCGACTAGCGGTGTCCAACGAAGCGTCAAAAAAGAAAGGTTAGTAGCTTAGGCTATTATCTTGGAAGCTCGATGCCTTTAGGCGCGAGTAGTTCACTTGGTATATCCGGTGACAAGGAAAAGTTTTTATCTGAGTTAACCCACTCTTGTGCATATTCAAAAGCCCAAAAGCCATTCACATCTTTTAACTCACCCATTTTTTTTGTACTTACAAATACTGTGAGCGATCTATTCATGATCAACTATCTCATTAATGCGTTTGATTAGTTTCTTTTGCGCTGAAGTATCAGATGGAGGCAGCGCGAAGTCTATTTTCATTTCAATACCAAGTGACTCCATCAAATCAAATAACCTATTTACGGACAATGAACCACTCCCCTTTTCAAAGTCACCTACCGTATTGATACTATTGCCCGAAAATTCTCCAATTGTTTTTTGGTCTAACCCTTGGCTTTTTCTAACAGCAGATATTAATTTACCTAATTGCTTAGCTGAACTAACAGATATTTCCATTTTTAGCTCCAAAATTCACAGATAATTGTGAATAATAGAGAAATATAATCAATAGGGCAATAAATTCACAATATTTTGTGAAAAAATCTAGAACCGCAGTCAAAGAACCAAAAATTCACAATATAATGTGAAAAATGCAATTCATATAGATACTACAAATTGACTAGATAGACTCACAAGGAATAGAATATTAATAGGTACAATTTAGGAAGGAACTTAAAAAGGATTTTTATGTATGACCAAAATTAAAATTAATAAAATTAGAAGTTTATCCCATCTAATGGTTTTATTGCTTATTACCTTTGCATTGATGCAAATTTCAACATCATTAACAATATTTACCTCAATTCTTGTTTTAATCTATTTGGCGTTCATTCTTTCCTCAACAGTTAAAGCTTATTCTCAAGGAATTTATTTTAAAGCTTTCAATACAGAGAAGTTCTATTCAGCAGAAGAGATTAAAGGAGGTGCAATTCCATTTCTTCTATATTACTGGGATAACAAAAATAGCTCATTAAAGTCATTATACAAATGAAGCTAAAGTGCATGAATTATAAATCACCCCAAGGATGAAAGTTATCAGTTCTTACACCCGTTCTTTTCACAAGTGATTTTACTATGAGTGTTAGTCCAATGTGTTGGGTTTCCTCAGTATTGGAAAAACGTTTTAGGTTGTCATCTGTGTTAAGTGAATTCGGCATAAATTTTTAGGGACTAACGCCGCATTAAGATGCTATAGCAACGCCACCACTTTACCTATACGACTCAAACTAAAAATATTGGCTAAAAACTCCAAATTCAGTAGTGCAGAACTCGCTTGAATGTAAGCCAAATACTGATGTCACGGATAGGAAAATTTAAAGCCGGAAATTACCGGTTTTAAACGTTATTGAAACAAGGTTAGCGTTATTGCTAATGAATTACTTATGAGGTTTGGATTAGTTAGTGGAGGCGCTTCAAGTATGATTAGCGAGCTACACATTTTGAAAGTAAATAAGGCTCTAAAGCCTAAGGGGTTGATGTATGCATAACAAATTGAGCTTCTAAATTGTTTAATAGCTCAAAAGTATTGATATAAGATACTTTGAAGTGCTCACAAATGTTTGGGATTAAGATTTTTCTCTTGATTTTTTTGTCGAGCTTTTCGTGGGTAACTATCACTGATCCAGTTGTTATAGCTTTAGCAATTAACCAAGGGTCAGCCCCTCTCAGAAACTCTTCATGTGTTCCGTCTTTCATCTCGGTTAGAGACATTACATAATTCACCACATTTGCGAAGGCAAGTTGGGTTGCTTCATCATCATTAGATTCAAACAAACCTGGATGTTCTTTAGCCCATATCGCGAGTTCATCATTACCGTTAATCAGCTCTTTCTTTATGAATTCGATACTTGAAACGCCGCAATGCTTGTTTGATTGCAATAACCACTGCCAATAGCCCGGACAAATTGTCATCGAATAGTACCGATTTTTCGCTTCAATAAATGTATTTGCATCTAGCAGGTAATTCATAAGGCAAGTTTGCTCGCGTACGTTTTAATTTTATTAGGTTGAATTCCCAATAAGCTCCCTGCATCCCGAAGTAGAATCCGCCCACTCATTGCTTCTGCAACAACTGCACTAGAAAATAAAGCACTGTTACGGGCACCCGCAGTAATGTTAAAGTCTCCTCCGCTGCTTTTTTTGCGTCTGAACGCTTTCATTTCACGTTGGTAAAATTCCCTATAAGTATCGGAGTCTATAGCGTTACAGTCGAAAGCCCGTTTAGCCACAACGAGTTTACTAACGTGAAATCTAGAACTAATTGCTACAACATTATTTAGTAGGCTAACTAGAGGATTCCACATTTCATGGAATTCTTTCTCAGGGACTAAAAATTCGCCAGCTACAGCATTGCAGAACTTTTCTTCTTCAGCATGTTCGTTGCCAAGATCAGAAACCCCGCTACTGCCTATCCAAAGATGAGCTAACTCATGAATAAGCGTAAAAAGTCTTGCGGCTGGCGCGTCAGAGCTATTGATGAAAATTACAGGCGCTAATTTGTCGGAGATGGCAAAGCCTCGAAACTCACTAACTTCGAGCTTTCTTCTGGTGTTATTACCTACAATGCCACTTCTCATAACAAGAATGCGAGAGTTTTCAGCAGCGTTGATTAGTTGACGTTGATAGTCTTCCCAAGAGCCTTTTTGAGGCAGTGGAACTCCTAATTCACCTCTTATGTTTTGTGCAACATCATAAACAGTATTTTTTGTAGTAAAGCGACCGACAAACGGCAATTCCTCTTCGCCAATTTGTCGCAAATACTCTTTGTACCACTGTTGTTTATACATTACCTGCTTAATGATGTCTCTCATTTCAACTGATACTTCATTACGATGCTTGTTACCTATAGTTCTGAGATCAGGTATAGGTAGCTCTTCTTTAGGAGGGTTAACTAAAAATAGATAACCAAAAGGAATATTAGTGGCATTTGCAATTTTCTGGGCTTGAACAAATGTAGGCTTAGATGTTCCAGCCTCCCATTCAACTACGCGTTCAACCTTTTTAATCCCTAATTTTTGAGCAAAGTCCTCCTTGCTTAAGCCGGCTCGTTGCCGTGCCCAAGTTACAATTTGGGGATTAATTAATGCTTGCGTTGCCATGATCTCTACTACTTAATTTATTGTAACCACAATACATATTATAGGCGGCATTGTACATAACTTGTTATATTAGTCGCTAGCGGAATTGCCTCGGATAGTGCGAAAGCTAGATTCTTAAAGTAAGCATGCCCTAATGAATTGCACACATAATTAGAAAATGCATGGTGAATGAGGGTTTAGTGGAGTGTCTTATCAATAAACCGAAACACGGAGAAGGGCATATAATAAGTTACGGCCTAAGGAGAGATTTGTCTTAAACGTACGGTCGTAACATCGCTACACGACAGCCTTGTAGTTGATTGATTTGTAGCAGTCTTTAATAGAAACGAATGTAGATCGCCATACGTTGCTTTGTTAGGGCTGTTGGATAACTGAATATATAAGCCAAAACAACCAAGCGAAACTTGTGACTCTTGAAATCGTGGAGTGTCCTTTGCGAAGAGTATACCAAGCAAAGATGTACGGCAGGAAAAAAATTCCCATACCAAGCAAAAAGCTAACTTTTCGTACATCAGTGTCAATTTGTGGTGGTAAGCTACTCTTAAGGTTTACGTGCTTAGAAGTCCCATCGGGTTTATAAACCACCTTGGCGTGAGAGATTCCACTACCGGGTATACTTCCTGTAGCACGAATACCTTTCTCACTCGCATTCAGAGTTAAACCTTTACCTCCCAAGGAAAGACTACTAATCCCTTTTTTACCTATATTAACCCGTACACCTTTTCCAACTTTTATACTCTTTCGAAACCCCATGCACGCAATCTCCTTTGTGCCTTAACATCTTTATCAGAGGACACTATATTAGCTTGTTTTAGTTTTGCTATGCATTATTTATGACCAATATTAGAAAGGTTTTAATTCCATCAAAGGAGTCACTAGCTGGTTTTTGTATGTCCAATAGCGTTGTTTCCTAAAAGTTTGAACTATCTTGCCAGCCTGTGATCAGATCATCTATATTTTACTAGCCCGTGCAACAACAATGAGCAAAATCACAAACTGGTCTCACTATAATCAAGCCCTCGTTAA